>JAKLLJ010000007.1 GCA_023150215.1 Thauera sp.
ACTCGCTGCAGTACGGTTTGCTCCTCTTTCTGGTGGCAAGCGGACTGACGCTGGTGTTCGGCATCATGGGCATCATCAACCTGGCGCACGGCAGCTTCTACATGATCGGCGCCTATCTTGCCTTCGTGCTCACCAGCGCCACCGGCAGCCTGGTGATGGCGATCGTGCTCGGCATCCCGCTTGCGCTCGCCTTCGGCGCCTTTCTCGAATGGGCCTTGTTCGCGCACCTTTACAAGCGTGATCACCTCGAGCAGGTGCTGCTGACCTACGGCCTCATCCTCATCTTCGAGCAGCTGCGCAGCCTGCTCGTCGGCGACGATGTGCACGGCGTCGCCATTCCGGCCTTCCTCGATGCATCGATCCAGCTCACCGAGGTGATGAGCTACCCGGTCTACCGGCTGGCGATCTCGGCGATCTGCATCGTGCTCGCGATCGCGCTCTACTTCGTCATCCAGCGCACCCGCCTCGGAATGATGATCCGTGCCGGCAACGACGATCGCACCATGGTCGAGTCGCTCGGCATCAACATCAACATGATCTATCGCATCGTGTTCGCGCTCGGCGTGGCGCTGGCCGCACTCGCCGGCATGCTCGCCTCGCCGATCTCGTCGGTGTTCCCCAACATGGGCAGCCATGTGCTGATCATCTCGTTCGTGATCGTCGTCATCGGCGGCATCGGCTCGGTGTGGGGCGCGCTGGTGGCGGCGCTGATCGTGGGTTTTGCCGATACCTTCGGCAAGGTGCTCGTCCCCGAGCTGTCCGGCATCGTGGTCTACGTGGTGATGGCAGTGGTCCTGCTGTGGCGCCCCGAAGGCATCCTGAAGAAAGGCTAAGACCATGAACGCTCAAGCTTCTTTCATCCTAAAGCTGGTCGCCATCGCGCTCCTCGCCTGTGTGCCGCTGTCGGGCGAGTCCTTCTACATCGAGATCGTCGGCAAGGTCCTGGTGATGGCGATCTTCGCGATGAGCCTCGACCTGCTGGTCGGCTTCACCGGCCTGGTCAGCTTCGGTCACGCGGCCTACTTCGGCATCGCGGCGTACGCGGTGGCGATCCTGAGTCCGCAGTACGAGGCCGCCAGCCTGTGGTACGTGCTGCCCGCATCGATCGGCCTCGCTGCGCTCGCCGCCTTCGTGATCGGTCTGTTCGTGCTGCGCACCAAGGGCATCTATTTCATCATGGTGACGCTGGCCTTCGCACAGATGGCCTACTTCATCTTCCATGACACGCCGCTGGGCGGCGGCTCGGATGGGATGTATCTCAACAACAAGCCGTCGGCTGCGATCTTCGGCTGGGAGCCCTTCGACCTCAACAACGAGGTCCACATGTTTTACTTCATCCTGGCGACGATGGTCCTGGTGTACCTGTTCCTCGCCCGCGTGCTGCAGTCGCCATTTGGCCGCACGCTGGTCGGCATCAAGAGCAACGAACACCGGATGCAGTCGCTCGGCTACTTCACCTTCCGTTACAAGCTGGGCGCCTTCACCCTGGCCGGTGGCCTCGGCGGGCTGGCGGGCTTCCTGTACGCGGTGCTGTTCGGCTTCGTGACGCCCGAGCTGCTGTCCTGGCACGAGTCGGGCAACGTGCTGCTGATGGTGATTCTCGGCGGCATGGGCAACCTGGCAGGCGTGATCGCCGGCGCCTTCGCCTTCGAGATGATGCGCGAGGTGTTCGCCGACATCACCAAGTACTGGCAGTTGCTGATGGGTGGCGTGATCGTCGCCGTCGTGCTCTTCCTCCCGGGCGGTCTGGCGGGAATTCCGGGCCGCATCAAGCGCGCCATGCAGGGAGGTGACGCAAAATGAGTGAAGCGAAGAACAAGGAAGTGCTGCTTCAGGCCGACAAGCTCACGCGCCGCTTCGGCGGCCTGGTGGCCAACCAGGACATCAGCGTGACCCTCGAGCGCCAGATGATCCATGTGCTGCTGGGCCCCAACGGTGCCGGCAAATCGACCTGCATCAACATGCTGTCGGGCGACCTGCCGCCGTCCGAGGGCAAGATCCACTTCATGGGCAAGGACATCACCGGACTGAGCGCCGCGCAGCGCTCGCAGGTCGGCATCGGGCGCAGCTACCAGCGCACCAACATCTTCCCGCAGTTCTCCGTGCTCGAGAACGTCCGCCTGGCCGCGCAGTCGCGCCGCCAGGAGCCGTGGCGGATCTTCAGCAAGGCCATGGAGGCGAAGTGGGCGCTGGAGAAGGCGCGCGCCTGCATCGACGAAGCCGGCCTGGGCAAGCGCGTGGACTGGGTGTCGGGCGTGCTCAGCCACGGCGAACAGCGCCAGCTCGAGATCGCCATGGTGCTCGCCACCGACGCTCAGGTGCTGCTGCTCGACGAGCCGCTCGCCGGCATGGGCTCGGAAGAGTCGGCGAGCATGGTCGAGGTGCTCAAGCGCCTGCGTCAGACGCGCGGCATCCTGCTGGTCGAGCACGACATGGACGCGGTGTTCGCGGTCGCCGACATGATCACGGTGATGGTCAACGGGCAGTTGCTGGAGTGCGGCCCGCCCGCGCAGATCAAGGCCAGCGTGGCCGTCCAGCAGGCCTATCTGGGTACGGAGGACAGCTTCCATGTCTAACATGCTGCTCGAAGCAAAGGAAATTCATACCTACTACGGTGCCAGCCACATCCTGCACGGCCTCGACTTTCATATCCGTGAAGGCGAAGGCATTGCGCTGATGGGCCGCAACGGCATGGGCAAGTCGACGCTGATCAAGAGCATGCTCGGCCTGGTGCGTCCGCGCCACGGCCGCGTGCTGGTGCGCGGCGACGACTACACCCGCGCACGCACCTACCAGACCGCTCAGCAAGGCATCGCCTACGTGCCCGAGGGGCGCGGCATCTTCAAGAGCCTGACCGTGCGCGAGAACCTGCTGATGTCGGCGCGCGCCGGTATCGACGGCCGCCGCGAATGGACCTTCGACCGCGTGATGGCGACCTTCCCGCGCCTGGGTGAGCGCATCAACAACGGCGGCTGGCAGTTGTCGGGCGGCGAGCAGCAGATGCTGACCATCGGTCGTGCGCTGATGACCAACCCCGACCTGCTGATCCTCGACGAAGCAACCGAGGGCCTGGCGCCGCTGATCGCGATGGAGATCTGGCGCATCGTCAAGGAGATCCGCAAGACCGGGATCGCCACCGTGATCGTGGACAAGAACCACGCTGCGGTCACCAGCATCTGCGACCGGGCGATGATCCTGGTCAAGGGCGATGTCGTTTTCGACGGTACGAGCGAAGAGATCCGCGCCCGCCCCGAACTGATCCAGCAGCACCTGGGCGTCTGAGCACGATGCCCGCATTGGAGGAAACAAGATCATGAGCATGAAGTCTCTGGATGTCATCCGCGACGAGCATCGCGCGTTGGCCGCGATGCTGAGCGGCATGCGCACGATCGTGCAGGGCATCGAGGCGGGTCGCCTGAAGCCGGACTACGATCTGCTCGCATCGATGATCGAGTACATCGACAAGGTGCCCGAGAAGGTGCATCACCCGAAGGAGAACGAGTACCTGTTCGCCAAGCTGCGGCTGCGTTGTGCCGCGGCGCTGCCGGTGATCGAGGCGCTCGAGGAGGAGCATCGCCTCGGCGAGGCCCGGATCGCCACGCTGCGCGCCGCCCTCGAGGACTATCGCCAGCAGGGCGAGACGGGCTTCGCCGCCTTCAGCGATGCGCTGCGGATCTACATCGCCGACGAGTGGTATCACATGAACACCGAGGAGGGGCAGATCCTGCCACTTGCCAAGGCGCATCTGACCGAGGAGGACTGGGTCGAGATCGACGCCGCCTTCCTCGCCAACGACAATCCCTGGCAGGGCCCGGCCGGCGAATACGCCGCGCTGTTCTCGCGCATCGTCAACACGGCGCCGTCGCCGGTGGGGCTTGGCGGCTGATCGGCACGCCACGGCATCTGCAGGCCGCCTTCGGGCGGCCTTTTTGCTGCTGGTCGCGCACGCGGTTATCGGCTAGAGTTGCCGCCCATACCTACGGGTACGGGCGGTAAGGCGCTGCCCGCGCGGAACGAATCCCGAACAATCGGCAATCTGGATGGAGACGAGGACATGGCAATCGACAAGATCGGTGTAGTGGGCGCGGGCACCATGGGTAACGGCATCACCCAGGCCTTTGCGGTCGCGGGCCGCGAGGTGGTGATGATGGACGTCGGCGAGGCGCAGGTCAGGCGTGGTGTGGACACCATCTCTGCCAGCCTTGACCGCCTGATCAAGAAGGACAAGATGAGCGCGGAGCAGAAGGCCGCTGCGATGGGCTGCATCAAGACCGCCAACACGCTCGAGGCGCTCGCCGATTGCGACCTGGTGATCGAGGCCGCGACCGAGAACGTGGACCTCAAGCTGCGCATCTTTGCCGACCTCGACCGCATCGTGAAGCCGGAGGCGATCCTCGCCAGCAACACCTCGTCGATCTCGATCACTCGCCTCGCCGCCGGCACGCAGCGCCCCGGGCAGGTGATCGGCATGCATTTCTTCAATCCGGTGCCGGTGATGGCGCTGGTCGAACTGATCAACGGCCTGCAGACTTCCGCCGCCACCTATACCGAGGTCGAGGTGCTGGCGAAGTCGATCGGCAAGACGCCGATCAAGGTCAAGAACAGCCCCGGCTTCGTGGTCAACCGCATGCTGTGCCCGATGATCAACGAGGCCGTGTTCGCCCTCGGCGAAGGCCTCGCCACCGCTGCCGAGATCGATGACGCGATGAAGCTCGGCTGCAATCACCCGATCGGCCCGCTCGCACTGTGCGACCTCATCGGCCTCGATGTCGAGCTGGCGGTGATGCAGGTGCTGTACGAAGGCACCAAGGATCCGAAGTATCGGCCCGCGCCGCTGCTGGTCGAGATGCTCGAGGCCGGTTACCTTGGGCGCAAGAGCGGCAAGGGCTTCTACGACTACGTGAAGTGATGCCCCGGTGAAGGGGCCGGGCAGCGGCGGCGGTCGCCGCGCCCGCAGCCGGCACCTTGCGTGCTGCGTGGTCTGAAAGCGCGAACGCCACCCCTCGGGGTGGCGTTCGCATCTTGGCGGGTCGGGTTCCCGGGCAGAGCCGGATCAGCCGCGGCCGGTGCGCATCGCGTCGAAGAACTCGGCGTTGCTCTTGGTGGCCTTGACCTTGTCGAGGAGGAATTCCATCGCGTCGATGTCGTCCATGCCGTACAACAGCTTGCGCAGGATCCACACCTTCTGCAGCACGTCGGCCTTGAGCAGGAGCTCTTCGCGGCGGGTGCCGGAGCGGTTGACGTTGATCGCCGGATAGACGCGCTTCTCCGCCATGCGGCGGTCGAGGTGGAGCTCCATGTTGCCGGTGCCCTTGAATTCCTCGTAGATCACGTCGTCCATGCGGCTGCCGGTGTCGACCAGCGTGGTGGCGATGATGGTCAGCGAGCCGCCTTCCTCGATGTTGCGTGCGGCACCGAAGAAGCGCTTGGGCTTCTGCAGCGCGTTGGCGTCGACACCGCCCGTCAGCACCTTGCCGGAGGCGGGCACCACGGTGTTGTAGGCGCGCGCCAGGCGGGTCAGCGAGTCGAGCAGGATCACCACGTCGTACTTGTGCTCGGTCAGGCGCTTGGCCTTCTCGATCACCATCTCTGCGACCTGTACGTGACGGGTGGCGGGCTCGTCGAAGGTGGAGGCCACGACCTCGCCCTTCACCGAACGCAGCATCTCGGTCACTTCCTCCGGGCGCTCGTCGATCAGCAGCACGATCAGCTTGACGTCCGGGTGGTTGGCCGTGATCGCATGCGCGATGTGCTGCAGCATGACCGTCTTGCCGCTCTTGGGCGGGGCGACGAGCAGGCCGCGCTGGCCTTTGCCGATCGGCGCGATCATGTCGATGATGCGGCTGGTGACGTTCTCTTCGCCGCGGACCTCGCGCTCGAGCTTCAGGCACTCCTGCGGGTGCAGGGGCGTGAGGTTCTCGAACAGGATCTTGGTCTTGCACTCTTCCGGTGGCCGACCGTTGATCTTGTCGAGCTTGGTCAGCGCGAAATAGCGCTCGCCATCCTTGGGCGTGCGGATCTCGCCCTCGATGGTGTCGCCGGTGCGCAGGTTGAAGCGCCGAATCTGCGAGGGCGACACGTAGATGTCGTCGGTTCCCGCGAGATATGAGGTGTCGGGAGAGCGCAGGAAGCCGAACCCGTCGGGCAGCACTTCGAGTGCGCCGTCGCCACAGATCGGTTCGCCCCTGCGGGCACGGTTGCGCAGCAGCGCGAAGACGAGTTCCTGCTTGCGCAGCCTGTTCGCACCCTCGACCCCGCTGTCCATCGCCATCTGCAGCAGTTCGCTGACATGCAGGGCCTTGAGTTCGGACAGGTGGAGCGCGGGGACGTCGGAGTCGCGCGGCGTGGAAGCGACTTCCTCGCCGCCGTTTTCGACGTCGAACAGATCGTCTTCGGTCTGCGGATTCTGGGGGGAATTGCCGTCCCGGTTGCGTGCGCCGCGGCGACGGGCGCGCGAGGAACCTCGGGAGCGGGCCGGAGCCTGGTCCGGCTTAGATGTTGCTGTCAATGAAGGCGGTCAGTTGAGATTTTGAAAGGGCGCCCACTTTGGTCGCCTCGACGTTGCCACCTTTGAACAGCATCAGCGTCGGAATGCCGCGGATGCCGTACTTGGCCGGCGTTTCTTGGTTGTCGTCGATGTTGAGCTTGGCGACCTTGAGCTTGCCCGCGTAATCCTTGGCGATGTCGTCGAGGATGGGGGCGATCATCTTGCACGGGCCGCACCATTCGGCCCAGTAATCGACCAGTACCGGGGTCTGGGACTGCAGCACTTCGGTTTCGAAGTTGCCGTCGGTCACATAGTGGATATGCTCGCTCATGATTCCTCACATAAGGGCTGGCGGGTGGTTACGAAAGTCCTGACCTTCGTTGCCGGGGGTGTTGCGTGCGGGAGGATTTGGCACGCCTGCGATAGCGCCGCTTGCTGGAGCATTGCGGCGAAGCACGACGCGCCTGCGGAAGAGGAGGCCTTCCGTGAAGAAATTTTTACGAAACTTATGCGAACCGCCGCTCGCCGTCAAGGAATTCGGGGCGGTTGCCGCGTGACAGCGTGTGCGGGCGTGGCAAAAAAGCAAAAGGGTGGTCTATATTGTCCAACCCTTCGCCGGCCAAACGCGCCGGTTCGTGCCTTTGTCTGGAGATCCAAAATGACCTACGTCGTCACCGAGCGCTGCATACGCTGCAAATACACCGATTGTGTGGATGTCTGCCCGGTCGACTGTTTTCGCGAAGGGCCCAATTTTCTGGTGATCGACCCGGAGGAGTGCATCGACTGCACGCTGTGCGTCGCCGAATGTCCGGTCGAGGCGATCTACGCCGAGGACGATGTGCCCGCGGATCAGAAGGGCTACATCGCGCTCAATGCTGAACTCGCCAAGGTTTGGAAGCCGATCGTCGAGCGCAAGGATGCGCTGCCCGACGCCGACCACTGGGCGCGGGTCAAGGGAAAGCTCGGCGAACTCGAGCGCTGAAGTCCCGCCGCGCGCGGCTTTGCGCGCTCGCGGCGATGCACTACCATGGCGCCCATACCGTTTATCCAATAAGCCTGAGTGCACGGAGACCGACATGCTGGTGAGCGAGATTCTCGCGATCAAGGGCAAGGTGTTGTTTACCATCGCCCCCAACAGGCCGCTTGCCGAGGCCGTGGAAGTCATGAACGAGCAGGACGTCGGCTCGCTGGTCGTGTTCTCGCGCGGTGCGATGGTCGGCATGCTGACCTTCCGCCAGGTCCTGCAGGCGGTGCAGAAGGGCGGGGCCGACTGGCAGGCGATGAGCGTGGACGAGGTCATGCTGCGCGACCCCATGGTCGCTGCGCCCGACATGGAGATGGACGAGTTGCGTCGGCTGATGGTGGAGCATCACCAGCGCTACCTGCCGGTGATGGACGGCACCACCCTGCTCGGCGTGGTCAGCTTCCACGACGTCGCCAAGGCGGTGCTCGAGGAACAGAGCTTCGAGAACCGCATGCTCAAGAACTACATCCGCAACTGGCCCGAGAGCGAGGGCGAGGAGCGATGACGGCTCGTGAAGCGGTAAGTTCATAGCGAGCAGTGCCGGGCGTCGCGCCCGGCGGCGGCGGATCGACCGCCGCACCTCCATGAACGGGTCATGCCCGTTCCGCCGACACCTACACCAAGAACTGGTGCGGCATGGTTGGAATGAGCGGACAGGCGGCTCGCCTGTCCGACGCCTAGGGAGGGCGGAGCCGGCGCGCCATCACGGCGCACTGGCGGTATTTCCAGCAACAGGAGGAGGAGAATCGTGGAAAAAATCTGGCTCAAGAGCTATCCCCCGGGCATTCCTGCAGAGATCGACACTAGCGAGTTCCGCTCACTGGGCGACCTTTTCGAACGCAGTGTCGCGCGCTTTGCCGACAAAGCCGCGTATCACTGCATGGGCAAGTCGATCACCTATTGCGAGCTCGATGCCCTCAGCGCGCGCTTCGGCGCGTATCTGCAAAGCGAACTGAAGCTGCCTCGGGGCGCGCGCGTGGCGCTGATGATGCCCAACGTGCTGCAGTATCCGGTTGCGCTGTTTGGCACGCTGCGCGCCGGCTACACCGTGGTCAATGTCAATCCGCTCTACACCGCGCGCGAACTCGAGCACCAGTTGAAGGATTCCGGGGCCGAGGCGATCGTGATCCTGGAGAACTTCGCCCACACGCTGGACCATGTGCGCGCGAATGTGCCGATCAAGCACATGGTGGTCACCAGCCTGGGCGAGATGCTCGGCCTGGTGAAGGGGGCGATCGTCGATCTTGTCGTGCGCAAGGTGCGCAAGCTGGTGCCGGCATGGCGGCTCGATGGCCATGTGCGCTTCTCGGCTGCGTTGAAGCGCGGCGGTGCGCACGCATTGAAGCCGGCAGCGGTCGGGCACGACGACATCGCCTTCCTGCAATACACCGGTGGCACCACCGGCGTGGCCAAGGGCGCGATGCTCACCCACCGCAACATCATCGCCAACCTGCAGCAGGCGCATGCGTGGATCGCGCCCTATGTCGGCGAGGGCCGCGAGGTCATCATCACCGCGCTGCCGCTCTATCACATCTTCTCGCTGACCGCGAACTGCCTCACCTTCCTGAAGATCGGCGCGAACAACGTGCTGATCCCCAATCCGCGCGACATCCCCGGCTTCGTCAAGGAGCTCGGCCAGCACCGCTTCACCGTGATCACCGGCGTCAATACGCTGTTCAATGCGCTGCTCAACAACGCGGAGTTCGCCAAGCTCGATTTTTCCGCCCTTCGCGTGACCCTGGGCGGCGGCATGGCGGTGCAGCAGGCGGTCGCCGAGAAATGGAAGAAGGTGACCGGGGTGCCGCTTGTGGAGGCCTACGGTCTCACCGAAACCTCGCCCGCGGTGACGATCAATCCGCTCGATCTCGCGGAGTTCAATCATTCGATCGGACTGCCGATCTCCTCGACCGAGGTCAGCATCCGCGACGACGAGGGGAACGAGCAGGGCATCGGCCAGCGTGGAGAGCTCTGCGTGCGGGGCCCGCAGGTCACGCCGGGCTACTGGCAGCGTGCGGAGGAGACCGCGCGCGTGTTCACCCCCGACGGCTTCCTGCGCACCGGTGACATCGCCACCATCGACGAGCGCGGCTTCGTCAAGCTCGTCGATCGCAAGAAGGACATGATCCTGGTGTCGGGCTTCAACGTCTATCCGAACGAGATCGAGGATGTCGTCGCCGGTCATCCTGGCGTGCTCGAGGTCGCCGCAGTGGGCGTCCCCGACGAGCGCAGCGGCGAGGTGGTAAAAGTGTTCGTGGTGCGCAAGGACCCCGGTCTTACCGTCGAGGCACTGATCGCCTACTGCCGCGAGAATCTCACCGGCTACAAGGTGCCGCATCATGTCGAGTTCCGCGACGAACTGCCCAAGAGCAATGTCGGCAAGATCCTGCGCCGCGAGCTTCGGCCCAAGTGACGCCGGTAAAGGCACCCGACTATTTTTTCTTGTGCGGTGCATCGTTTCGTGATTAAACTTCGCGACGCTTTGTTTCGAGTTCAGGTTCAGGCTTCAGGCATGTCCTTCACCGGTCGCACCCCCTTCGTATCGCTGTTTGCCGTCGTACGCGTAGTAAGCGTAGGCAGGCGCGCGCCGTAACGGGACCGGATACTCGAAACACAGGATTACCAGACCCCCGTCGGCGCGCAAGCCCGGCGGGGGTCTTGCTTTTGTGCCCGCCGGTCAGCCACCGAATCCGCAGCCAAGGAGAGCAACATGATGCAAATGACCGGCGCACAACTGATGGTGCGCCTTCTCGAACGCCAGGGTGTGCGCACGATCGCCGGCATTCCCGGCGGCGCGATCCTGCCGTTCTACGACGCCCTCTCGGGCAGCGCGCAGATTCGCCATGTGCTGGCGCGCCACGAGCAGGGCGCAGGCTTCATGGCCCAGGGGATGGCGCGCGTGTCCGGCGTGCCGCAGGTGTGCATCGCCTCCAGCGGCCCGGGCGCGACCAACCTCGTCACCGCGATCGCCGACGCCTGCCTCGACTCGATCCCGATGGTCGTCATCACCGGCCAGGTGCCGCAGGCGATGATCGGTACCGACGCCTTCCAGGAGGTCGACATCTACGGCATCACGGTGCCGATCACCAAGCACAACTTTCTCGTGCGCTCGGCGCAGGAACTGCTCGCGGTGGTGCCGGACGCGTTCCGCATCGCCATGTCCGGCCGCCCCGGGCCGGTGCTGATCGACGTGCCGAAGGACGTGCAGAACCAGCTCATCACGATCACCGAGTCCGAGTTGCCGGCGCCCGCGGTTGCCGACCCCGCGCCGCAACTCGACATGGCGGCGATCGAAGCGGCGGCGAAGATGATCAACGCCGCCGAGCGGCCGGTGCTCTATCTCGGTGGCGGGGTGGTCGCCTCCGGCGCCGCGTCGCTCGCGGTGCAGCTGGCCGAGCAGGCCGGGCTGCCGACCACGATGACGCTGATGGGGCTCGGTGCGATGCCGATCGATCATCGGCTTTCGATCGGCATGCTCGGCATGCACGGCGCGCGCTACACCAACTTCGTGCTCGAGGAGTCCGACCTGCTGATATGCGTGGGGGCGCGCTTCGACGATCGTGCGATTGGCCGCGCCGCGCAGTTCTGCCCGAACGCGAAGATCGTGCATATCGACATCGATGCCTCCGAGCTGCACAAGATCAAGAGCGCTCACGTCGCCGTCCACGCCAACGTGACGTGCGCGCTCGAGGCCCTGCTGCCGCGCGTGCAGGCGGCGCAGCGCGAGCACTGGCTGGCGCATGTGGACAGCCTGAAGGCGCGCTTCCCGATGCAGTTTCCCGGGCAGGACGATGCGCGCAGCCACTACGGCCTGATCCATGCCGTGGCCAGTGCGCTCGACGACGACGCGATCGTCGCCACCGACGTCGGCCAGCACCAGATGTGGGTCGCGCAGGCCTATCCCTTCCGCCGTCCGCGCCAGTGGCTCACCTCGGGTGGTCTGGGCACGATGGGCTTCGGCCTGCCGACCGCGATCGGCGCCGCGCTCGCCGAGCCCGCGCGCACCGTGGTCTGCTTCACCGGCGACGGCAGCTTCAAGATGAACATCCAGGAGCTTGCGACGCTGGCCGAGGAGGGCCTCAACGTCAAGATCGTGCTGATGAACAACAACGCGCTCGGCCTGGTGTACCAGCAGCAGACGCTGTTCTACGGTCAGCGCCTGTTCGCTTCGAAGTACCGCACCGAGCCCGACTTCGTGAAGATCGCCGAGGGCTTCGGCGTGCCGGCGGTGGATCTCGATCTCGCCGACAATCCGCGCGCCGCGCTCGCCGAGGCGCTGCACCGCCCCGGTCCGTGCCTGATCCACGCGACGATCGACCGCGAACAATTCGTCTACCCCATGGTGCCGCCGGGTGCCGCCAACACCGAGATGATCGGAGGCTGATGATGATCGAACAGGTTTCCGACCCGCTGCCGCAAGCCGGCTATGCCAAGGTCGTTCTGGAACTGGATGTGAACAACCACCCCGGGGTGATGAGCCACATCTGCAACCTCTTCGCGCGTCGCGCGTTCAACGTCGAGGGCATCCTGTGCATGCCGGTGTCCGACGGCAAGCACTCGCGCATCTGGCTGTTGGTGTTCGATGACCGGCGCCTCGAGCAGATGATCCGCCAGCTCGAGAAGCTCGAGGATGTGCTCAACGTGCGCCGTCATGGTGCCGAGCACGAGGTCTTCGAGCGCCTGGAGGGCTTCTTCCACTGAGGCTTGTGCGGGCCGTCGCGACCGCGCCGATTGCAGCCCGCGGCGGGCTGAAGGGGACGGGGTGTGCGTGCTAGACTCGCGCCCCGTCCCCGTCCATTTGAGATGCCCCGCGCAGTGCGCGCATGCCGTCCGGCTGCGCTGCGCCGTGGAGGCGAAAAGAGAGACCTCCATGTCCGGCAACACCCTCGGCACGCTCTTCACCGTCACCTCCTTCGGCGAATCCCACGGCCCGGCGATCGGCTGCATCGTCGACGGCTGCCCGCCGGGACTGGCGATCTGCGAGGCCGACATCCAGGCCGAGCTCGACCGCCGCAAGCCGGGCACCTCGCGCCATGTCACCCAGCGCCGCGAACCCGACACGGTCGAGATCCTCTCCGGGGTGTTCGAGGGCGTCACCACCGGCACCCCGATCTCGCTGCTGATCCGCAACCAGGACCAGCGCAGCAAGGACTACGGCAACATCGCCGACACCTTCCGCCCCGGCCATGCCGACTACGCCTACCTGCAGAAATACGGCCTGCGCGACCATCGCGGCGGCGGGCGCTCGTCGGCGCGCGAGACCGCGGTGCGGGTGGCGGCCGGCGCGATCGCGAAGAAGTGGCTGAAGGAGCGCCACGGCATCGTGATCCGCGCCTGCATGGGCGCGCTCGGTCCGATCGAGATCCCCTTCGTGTCCTGGGACGAGGTCGACGGCAACCCCTTCTTCGCCCCCAACGCCGCGATCGTGCCCGAGCTCGAGGCCTACATGGACGCGCTGCGCAAGTCGGGCGATTCGATCGGCGCGCGCATCGACGTGGTCGCCGGCGGCGTCCCGGTGGGTTGGGGCGAGCCGGTGTATGGGCGGCTCGACGCCGACATCGCCTACGCAATGATGGGCATCAACGCGGTCAAGGGCGTGGAGATCGGCGCCGGCTTCAGCGCGGTCGCGCAGCGCGGCACCGAGCACGGCGACGAGATGACGCCGGAAGGCTTCCTGTCCAACCACGCCGGCGGCGTGCTCGGCGGCATCTCCACCGGGCAGGACATCCTCGCCAGCATCGCGATCAAGCCCACCTCGAGCATCCGCCTCGAGCGCCGTTCGATCGACCGCGCCGGCAAGCCGGTGATGGTCGCCACCGAAGGCCGCCATGACCCCTGCGTGGGCATCCGCGCCACGCCGATCGCCGAGTCCATGCTGGCGCTGGTGCTGATCGATCATGCGCTGCGCCACCGCGCGCAGTGCGGCGACGTGCGCACCGACACCCCGCGCATCCCGGGGCTTGCGCCTGGGGGCCGCCAGCGCCTGCCTTCGCCGCGCTGAGGCGATGCGGGCAGGGTGGGGCGGCGCGACTCGCCGCCCGCACGCATCGGGTGGAGGGACGCGTGTGCCGCGCGCACGCGCGAGGGCGGAGCGGGCGCGATGATTCCATACTGGCGCCTGTCGGCTTACTACTTCTTCTACTTCGCCTTCATCGGTGCGTTTTCGCCCTACTTCGCGCTCTACCTGCAGTCGATCGCGCTGTCGGCCACCGACATCGCGTTGCTGATGTCGCTGATGCAGTTGATGCGCGTGCTGGCGCCTAACCTGTGGGGCTGGCTGGCGGAGCGCCTCGGCCTGCGCATCGCGATCGTGCGCCTGTCGGCGCTCGCCAGCCTGGCGGGCTTCTCGGTGTTCTTCATCACCACCGATTTCGGCGGGCTGTTCGCGGCGATGGCGCTGATGGCCTTCTTCTGGAGCGCGGCGCTGCCGCTGATCGAGGGGCTCGCGTTCGCGCACCTCGGAGAGGCCTCGCATCGCTACGGCAGCATCCGGGTGTGGGGTTCGGTGGGCTTCATCGTCGCTGTGCTGGCGCTCGGCCATTCGCTCGATCACCTGCCGATCAAAGCTGTGCTCTGGGTGACAGCCACCATCCTCGGCGGGATCGTGTTGTGCAGCTTCGTCGTCCCTGAGGCGCCGCGGCCGCCGGCGCAGAGCGCGACTGCGAGCTTCGGCGATACCTTGCGCCGGCCCGAGGTTCAGGCGCTCTTCGGTGCCTGCTTCCTGATGTCGGCGGCGCATGGCGCGCTCTACGTGTTCTACTCGATTTTCCTGGTCGACCATGGCTACGACAAGGCCCTGGTGGGCTGGATGTGGGCGCTCGGCGTGCTCGCCGAGATCGCCGTGTTCATGTTGATGCCGCGCATCACGCAGCGCTTTTCGCTGCGCGCCATCCTGCTGTTCTCGTTTGCGTGCGCGGTGGCGCGTTTCCTGATGATCGGCTGGGGGGCGGGCAGCCTAGTCGTGCTGCTGGCCGCCCAGGTCCTGCACGGGGCGACCTTCGGGGCCTATCACGCAGCCGCGATCGCGGTGGTCAACCAGTGGTTCCCCGGTCGCCTGCAGTCGCATGGGCAGGCGCTCTACGGCAGCCTGTCCTTCGGTGCGGGCGGCATGCTCGGCGGGCTGCTCAGCGGTTACACCTGGGAAAGCCTCGGGGCGGCATGGACGTATACGATGGGCTCGGGTTTCGCGCTCGCCGGCCTGCTGTGGCTGCTGTTCGGCTGGCGCCGGATGTCCGATGCGGATTGAAGACGGCGGAATTCGAGGAGGCAGGATCCGATGAAGACCATGCTCAAGCTCGCCATGCCGGTACTGATTGCCGGCACCATCAGCACTGCCTGCCAGACCGTGCAGACCACGCAGGCGGGTGCGGTTGGCGTGCAGCGCTCGCAGCTGATGATGGTCTCGGCGCAGGAGGTCGAGCAGGCCTCGGGCCAGCAGTACCAGCAGATGCTCGCCGAGGCGCGGCGCAACAATGCGCTCGATCGCGATCCCGCCACCGTGCAGCGCGTGCGCCGCATCGTGTCGCGCCTTGCCGCACAAAGCGGCGCCTTCCGCCCGGATGCGCCGTCGTGGGCGTGGGAGGTGCATGTCTTCAGCTCGAACGAGCTCAACGCCTGGTGCATGGCCGGCGGCAAGATGGCGATCTACACCGGCCTCATCGAACGCCTCAGCCTGACCGACGACGAGATTGCTGCGGTGATGGGCCACGAGATCGCCCACGCGCTGCGCGAGCATGCGCGCGAGCGGGTGTCCAAATCAATGGCGACCGGCCTCGGCATCTCGGTGGCCGGTGCGTTGCTCGGCGTCGGGCAGGCGGGGCAGAGCCTGATGAGCAACGTCGCCAAGGTGACCTTCGAGTTGCCCAACTCGCGCGAGCACGAGACCGAGGCCGACCGCATGGGCGTCGAGCTCGCCGCACGCGCCGGCTACGATCCGCGCGCGGCGGTCACGCTGTGGAACAAGATGGCCGGGCAATCGGCTGGCGCGCCGCCGCAGTGGCTGTCCACCCACCCCTCGCACACCGATCGCCAGCGCGATCTCAACGCCTACGCCGCGCGCGTGATGCCGCTTTACCAGGGTGTGCGGCGCTGAGACCGGGCGCGCTGTTCAGTGTTGTCGCCTTTGTGAAATAATCGATTTCTTTTTTTGACGTGGAATCACTGGGATGCATGCTCAAACGCTGTACGAAAAGCTCTGGTCCAGTCATGTCGTCCACCAGGAGGCCGACGGCACGGCGCTGATCTACATCGACCGTCACCTCGTCCATGAAGTGACCAGCCCGCAGGCCTTCGAAGGCCTCAAGCTGGCCGGGCGCAAGCCGTGGCGGATCAGCTCGATCGTCGCCACTGCCGACCACAACACGCCCACCGACCACTGGGACCTCGGCATCCAGGACCCGGTGTCGCGCCAGCAGGTCGAGACCCTCGACGCCAACATCCGCGAGGTCGGCTCGCTCGCCTATTTCCCGTTCAAGGACGCACGCCAGGGCATCGTGCACGTCATCGGCCCGGAGAACGGCGCCACGCTGCCCGGCATGACCGTCGTCTGCGGCGACTCGCACACCTCCACCCACGGCGCCTTCGGCTGTCTGGCGCACGGCATCGGCACCTCCGAGGTCGAGCACGTGCTCGCCACCCAGTGCCTGCTGCAGAAGAAGTCGAAGACCCTGCTCATCCGCGTCGATGGCCAGCTCGGCCGCGGCGTCACCGCCAAGGACGTCGTGCTCGCCATCATCGGCAAGATCGGCACCGCCGGCGGCACCGGCTACGCGATGGAGTTCGGCGGCAGCGCCATCCGTTCGCTGTCGATGGAAGGCCGCATGACGATCTGCAACATGGCGATCGAGGCGGGCGCGCGCGCGGGCATGGTCGGCGTGGACGAGACCACCATCGAATATCTCAAGGACCGCCCGTTCTCGCCCAAGGGCGAGCAGTGGGCGCAGGCGGTCGACTACTGGCGCAGCCTGCACAGCGACGAGGGCGCCGAGTTCGACAAGGTCGTGGAGCTGAAGGCCGAGGACATCCTGCCGCAGGTCACCTGGGGCACCTCGCCCGAGATGGTCACCACCGTCGACGGCCGCGTACCCGATCCCGCCGCCGTCACCGACCCGGTGCGCCGCGAGGGCATCGAGCGCGCGCTCAAGTACATGGGGCTCGCGGCCAACACGCCGATCACCGACATCCCGGTCGATCAGGTCTTCATCGGCTCGTGCACCAACTCGCGCATCGAGGACCTGCGCGAGGCCGCTGCCGTGGCCAGGGGGCGCAGCAAGGCCGCCAGCGTCAAGCGCGTGCTGGTGGTGCCGGGCTCCGGCCTGGTGAAACGTCAGGCCGAGGAAGAGGGCCTGGACAAGGTCTTCGTCGCCGCCGGCTTCGAGTGGCGCGAGCCGGGCTGTTCGATGTGCCTGGCGATGAACGCCGACCGTCTCGAACCGGGCGAGCGCTGCGCCTCGACCTCGAACCGCAACTTCGAGGGCCGCCAGGGCGCGGGGGGGCGTACCCACCTGGTGAGTCCGGCGATGGCCGCTGCCGCCGCCGTGACCGGCCGCTTCACCGACGTGCGCACGCTGGCCTGAGCGCCGCCGTCAGATCGAGGACATTGCAATGAAGAAACTTGCGCTGATCGTTGCCGCGCTTGCCGCCGGCTTCGTTTCCATCGCCTGCAACACCGTGCAGGGCGTCGGGCGCGACATCGAAGCGGGTGGCGAGGCCATCCAGAGGGCAGTGAAATAATGAATCCGTTTACCCAGCTCGACGGCCTGGTTGCGCCGCTCGATCGTGCCAACGTCGACACCGACGCGATCATCCCCAAGCAGTTCCTGAAGTCGATCAAGCGCAGCGGCTTCGGCCCCAACGCCTTCGACGAGTGGCGCTACCTCGACGTCGGCCAGCCTGGCCAGGACAACAGCCAGCGTCCGCTCAACCCCGACTTCGTGCTCAACCAGGTGCGCTACAAGGGTGCGCAGATCCTGCTCACGCGCGACAACTTCGGCTGCGGCAGCTCGCGCGAGCACGCGCCATGGGCGCTCGAGGACTATGGCTTTCGCGTGCTGATCGGGCCCAGCTTCGCCGACATCTTCTTCAACAACAGCTTCAAGAACGGCCTCTTGCCGATCAAGCTCGATGTTGCGGAAATCGACGAGCTGTTCCGCCAGTGCGAGGCCAGCGCGGGCTATCGCCTGAAGGTGGACCTCGCCGCGCAGACCATCACCCGCCCCGACGGCAAGTCGATCGCCTTCGACATCGACCCCTTCCGCAAGGAGTGCCTGTTGAACGGCTGGGACGACATCGGCCTCACCCTGCGCCATGCCGACAAGATCCGCGCCTTCGAAGCGCAGCGCCGCGCCGAACACCCCTATTACTTCGCCTGAACCAAGGAAAACGACTCGATGAAGATTTGCGTGCTGCCGGGTGACGGCATCGGTCCCGAAATCATGGCGCAAGCCGTGCGTGTATTGAAGTTGCTCGACCTCAAGCTGGAGATGGAAGAGGCGCTGCTCGGCGGCTGCGCGGTGGACGCCACCGGCACGCCTTACCCGGAAGCGACCCAGAAGCTCGCCCGCGAAGCCGACGCGCTACTTCTCGGCGCCGTCGGCGGCCCCAAGTGGGACACCCTGCCGCGCGAGCAGCGCCCCGAGCGCGGCCTGCTCGGCATCCGCAAGGACCTCGGCCTGTTCGCCAACCTTCGTCCGGCGATCCTGTATCCGGAACTGGCCAACGCATCCTCGCTCAAGCCCGAGATCGTCGCCGGCCTGGACATCCTGATCGTGCGCGAGCTCACCGGCGACATCTACTTCGGCCAGCCGCGCGGCATCGAGCTGCGCGAGGTCGAGGGCACGCAGCAGCGCGTGGGCTGGAACACCATGATCTACGCAGAGTACGAGATCCGCCGCATCCTCAAGGTGGCCTTCGAGGCGGCGCAGAAGCGCGGCAAGAAGCTGTGCTCGGTCGACAAGATGAACGTGCTCGAATGCACCCAGCTGTGGCGCGACATCGCGATCGAGGTCGGCAAGGACTACCCCGACGTTGAACTCAGCCACATGCTGGTCGACAACGCCGCCATGCAGCTCGTGCGCGCGCCCAAGCAGTTCGACGTGATGGTCACCGGCAACATGTTCGGCGACATCCTGTCCGACGAGGCCTCGATGCTCACCGGCTCGATCGGCATGCTGCCCTCGGCCTCGCTCGACGCCAACAACAAGGGCCTGTACGAACCCTCGCACGGCTCGGCGCCGGACATCGCCGGCAAGGACCTCGCCAACCCGCTCGCCACGATCCTGTCGGCGGCGATGATGCTGCGCTATACCTTCAATGAGGAAGCGGCCGCGCAGCGCGTTGAGCGCGCGGTCAAGAAGGTGCTCGCCCAGGGCTATCGCACCGGTGACATTTTTGAACCGGGCACGAAGCGGGTCGGCACGCGCGAGATGGGCGACGCGGTGATCGCGGCGCTTTAAGCGCCTGCGCCTGCCAGGTTTTTTTGAATAACGTTTTGTTGAGAGTGATGAACATGAATCGAGTCGGTCTGGTTGGCTGGCGTGGCATGGTCGGTTCCGTGCTGATGCAGCGCATGGTGGAAGAGGGTGACTTCGCCTTCATCGAGCCGGTGTATTTCTCCACCTCGAACGCCGGCGGCAAGGCGCCGTCGTTCGGCGGCAAGGAAGCCGCCGCGCCGCTGCAGGACGCGATGAATATCGACGCGCTGAAGGCCTGCGACATCGTGATTACCTGCCAGGGTGGCGACTACACCAAGGAAGTCTTCCCCAAGCTGCGCGCCACCGGCTGGAACGGCCACTGGATCGACGCCGCCTCGTCGCTGCGCATGAATGACGACGCGGTGATCATCCTTGACCCGGTGAACCGCAACGTCATCGACGCCGCGCTCGCCAAGGGCGGCCGCAACTGGATCGGCGGCAACTGCACCGTGTCGCTGATGCTGATGGGCCTGGGCGGCCTGTTCAGGCACGGCCTGGTCGAATGGATCTCGGCGATGACCTACCAGGCGGCCTCGGGCGCCGGCGCGCAGAACATGCGCGAACTCATCAGCCAGATGGGCACCATCCACGACTCGGTCAAGGACCTGCTCGCCGACCCGGCCTCGGCCATCCTCGAGATCGACCGCAAGGTTGCCGAAACCATGCGCTCGGACGCCTTCCCGAAGAAGAACTTCCGCAACACCCCGCTCGCCGGCAGCCTCATCCCGTGGATCGACAAGCCGGTCGCGGACGGGCAGACCCGCGAAGAATGGAAGGGCGGCGCCGAGTGCAACAAGATCCTCGGCAACCCGGCCTTCCGCACCCCGGGCTCGATCCCGATCGACGGCCTGTGCGTGCGCATCGGTGCGATGCGCTGCCACTCGCAGGCGCTCACCATCAAACTCCGGAAGGATGTGCCGCTCGACGAGATCAGCGCGATCATCGCCGGCGCCAACGACTGGGTGAAGGTGGTGCCCAACGATCGCGAGACCACCGAGCGCGAACTCACCCCGACCGCCGTCACCGGCACGCTGACCGTCCCGGTCGGCCGCCTGCACAAGATGGCGATGGGCCCCGAGTACCTCGGCGCCTTCACCGTCGGCGACCAGCTGTTGTGGGGCGCGGCCGAGCCGCTGCGCCGCATGCTGCGCATCCTGCTCGAACGCTGAGCACGCGCGGCAGGATTGCTGCGAGAGGGGGCGAAAGCCCCCTTTTTTCGTTGGCGAGCCCGCTGCCGATGGCGGTAATTCGTCACACCGGGGTGGTGTCGATCCGTCCTTACTAATGCGACGTCCGCCGGGAAATGCTAGATTCGTAGCACAGATACGGCGAAGTGGGCCGTGGAGCTCAGTTGCGGGGGAACGAGATTTGAAATCGAACATGTCAAAATCGGTCAGGGCTTCCCTGCTCGCCCTCTCCATTGCAGCGCTGCCGCTGTCCTTGCAGGCGGCAGGCCTTGGGCAGATCAACGTGTTCAGTGGTCTTGGCCAACCCTTGCGCGCCGAGATCCAGATCTCCGCGAGCGCGCAGGAACTGCAATCCTTGAGCGCCCGCATCGCGTCGGCAGACGCGTTCCGGCGCGCCAACCTGAGCTACGGTGCCGCGGTCAGTGCGATCCGGGTGAGCGTCGATACGCGCGCGGGGCGTCCGGTGGTCCGCCTGTCCAGCGATCGCCCGGTCAATGATCCTTTCGTCGACTTGCTGGTCGAACTCGACTGGAGCGGTGGGCGGCTGATGCGCGAATACACCTTCCTGCTCGATCCGGTCGACGTCGCCGCGCCGCGGCCGCTTGCCGCTGCGGTTGATACGCCGGCTGCCCCGGTCGCGCGCCGTGCTGCGCCGGCGGTGGCCGCACCGCGTCCGGCGGCCGCGCCACGCCAGTCCGCCGAGAGCTGGACGGTGCGGCGGGGTGACACCATGCACCACATCGCGAGTGCGAACCAGCATTCCGGCACCACGCTCGACCAGATGCTGCTTGCCCTGCTGCGCGCCAACCCGCAGGCCTTCGACGGCGGCAACATCAACCGCTTGCGTGCAGGTTCGGTGTTGACCGTGCCCGGCGCCGAGGCGACGCGAGCGATCGATGCTGGCGAAGCGCGCCGCGAGATCCGCGCCCAGGCGGCCGATTTCGACGCCTACCGGCGTGGTCTGGCAGGTTCGGTGGCGCAGCGCGCGCCTGCGCCGGCCGCAGCAGCCGGTCAGGAGAGCGGCGGTCGCATCGTGCCCCGGGTGCAGGAGTCGGCAGCACCGGCTGTCACCGGCGACAAGGTCCAGGTGTCACGCAGCGACAGCGGTGCCGACGCGGGCGCAGAAGCCCGCCTTCAGGTGCTGGAGGAAGAGCTCACCACGCGCTCGAAGTCGCTCGAGGAAGCCAGCGAGCGCCTCGCTCAGCTCGAACGCAGCATTCGCGACCTGCAGCGCCTCCTCGAGGTGCAGAGCGGCACCATGGGTCAGTTGCAGGCCGGCGCCCAGGCGCCAGTGGCCGCAGTGGCGGAGCCTGCCATACCCGCTCCGCTTGTCGTGCCGCAGCCGCCTGCCGAACAAGCCGCGCCTCTTCAAGCGCCTGCCGCCCAGCCGCCGGTCGTCCCGCCAACCGCCGCCGAGACCCCGTCTGCGCCTGTGCCTGCGCAGCCGCCCAAGCCTGCTGCGCCGCCGGCTGCAGCCAGGCCGCCCGTGCCCGTGGCTGCAGCGGAGCCTCCGCCCGCACCCAGTCTCGTCGACACACTGCTCGAGGATCCGACCCTGCTCTATGGGGGCGGTGGCATCCTGGTGCTGTTGCTCGCCTATGCGGGCCTCAAGGCGCGCCAGCGTCGCAAGGAGCAGGAAATCGGGGCGGCGGAGGCCGCCCTTGGTGCCGCCTCGCTGGGCGGCGATGGGCAGAGCGTATTTGCAGGAACTGGCGGACAAAGCGTCGACACCGGTGCGACGAGCATCATGCATACCGACTTCAGCCATTCGGGGCTGTCGTCGATCGATACCGACGAGGGTGTGGACCCGGTTGCCGAGGCTGATGTGTACATGGCCTATGGGCGTGACGCGCAGGCCGAAGAGATCCTGCAGGATGCGCTCAAGGCCGATCCGGGTCGCGCCGCGATCTATCTGAAGCTGCTCGAGATCTATGCCCAGCGCCGCAGCACGCGTCAGTTCGAGACGGTGGCTAGCGAGCTGTTCGCGCGCACCGGCGGGCAGGGGCGCGACTGGGACAAGGCGGCTGCGCTCGGTCGCCGGCTCGACGCCGAGAACCCGCTCTACAACGCCGACGGTGGTGAAGCGGGTGGCGAGCGTGCGCCCGAGGCTGCGCCGGCTCCGGCTCCGGCGCCGGCGATCTCGGCCGCAGTGCCTGCAGCGGCGGTCGCGGCAGGCGCTGTCGCCGCCGCTGCGCCGGTCGAAGCGGCGCAGAAGGAACTCTCTTCGCTCGACTTCACCACCGCACCGGCACCCGCACCCGCGGAGCAACCCAGTCACTCGCAGATGCGTGACACCTGGACGCTGCCCGGCGAGCTCAACAAGCTCACCTCGGGCGAACGCGAGGTGGATGCGCCGCCCGCGGAGGATGACGCTGCACCGCTGGCCGACGAGATTCCCTTCGATACCGGCGCGATCGACTTCGAACTCGATCTCGGTGACGAAACCCCGGCTGCGGTTCCCGACCTCTCGGCGACCACGCCCGGAATCGGACGCGAGTTCGACCTCTCCTTCGATGGTGACGAGGCAGAGCCGGCCGTGCCGGCGGACGAGGGGGAACTGGTGTTCGACCTCGATATCGGCGAGCCCGAGCCCACGGTCCAGCCCTTCGTCGCGGGAACGTCCATGACGCCGCCCGCCGACGATGTGCACGCCACATTCCCGAGCGGAGCGCCGGCTGCAGCCGCGCCGGCGCAGGCCGACGAACAGCCCGGGGGAGGGCCTGTCGGGGCTGCGCCCACGACTGCCGACGAGGATGTCTCGGCGACGATCAGCAACCTCGATTTCGAGCTGCCGGAGATGGACTTCGGTGGTGGTGCAGGGCACTTCGATCTCGATGCCACGGTGGTGAGCAGTTCCGGGACGATCGATGACGAGGCCTTCGAGCTGGCCGAGCCGGCGGCGCCTGCGCCAACGAGTGCTGCGGTCGCGGAGGCGGTCGTCGATCTGGAAAAGACCGCCTTCGACACCAGCCTGCTCGATTTCGATTTTGAACTCGATGCGCCGTCCGAGCCCGCCTCTGCACCGCCGGCGGGACTCGACCTGACCGCGATCGACCTCGAGCTCGACAGCCCGGCCGCGCCCGAGACCGGCGCCGATGCAGTGCCGTTCCCGGTCGCCGATACCCCGTTCGAGCAGTCCGCCGAGGCCGATTTGGCGGACGATGCCGGGGTGGACAACGAAGAGGCCGAGACCAAGCTCGAACTGGCGCGCGCCTACGAGGAGATGGGCGACAAGGAAGGTGCGCTCGAGTTGCTCCAGGAGGTGCTCGCCGAAGGCACCGCGAGACAGCAGACCACCGCCCGCGATATGATCGCGCGCCTGGGCTGAACGCCCCCGCCTCCAGGCCGCCGCGAGCGCGGGCTCGCGGCGGCCTTTTCTGTTGACGCATGCACTCCGGGTTCATCCTGCTCCTGTGGCTCGCGGCCGTGGCCACGCTCCAATTCCTGTCGCCGACCGCGCTCGCCGTGGCGCTGGCGGGGTGTGCGCTCGCCGCGCTGGCGCTGGCGCGTGCGCGCACCGGACAGCTTGTAAGGCGGGTGCGCGTGTTGCTGCTCGCGATCACGATCCTGTTCGCCTGGTTCACCCCGGGTGAGGCGGCGCTGCTCGACTGGCCGCGTCTCGGTCCCACGCGCGAGGGGCTCGCGCTCGCCGCAGTGCATGCGGCGCGCTTGCTCGCCGTGGTGTGTGCGGTGGGGATCCTGCTCGAGCGCCTGCCCTTGGCGCGCCTGGTCGGCGGCCTCTACGCACTGGCACGCCCGCTGCGCGGGGTCGGGCTTGCCCCCGAGCGCCTTGCGCTGCGCCTGCTGCTGGTGCTGCGCTACGTCGAGAGCTCACCGCGCGGCAGCGGGCCGGTGGACTGGAAGCGCTGGCTCGCCGATGAGCGCGAGGCCGATGTGGGTGCGCCGGTGGTGCTGCAACGCGAGCCGCTCGGCGTCGCCGAGGTGGTGCTCGCCTGCGCGCTGTTCGCGGCCCTGTTGTGGTGGAGCCTGAAATGAAACGGATCGTGCTCGGTCTCGAATATGCCGGCGACGCGTTCCGCGGCTGGCAGAGCCAGGCGCACGGGCGCACCGTGCAGGACGTGCTCGAGGCGGCGCTGGCGCAGATTGCTGCGGAGCCGGTTCGCCTGCACTGTGCCGGACGCACCGACGCTGGCGTTCATGCCAGCGTGCAGGTGGTCCACTTCGACACCCGTGCGCAGCGCCCGTCCTCGGCCTGGGTGCGCGGCGTCAATGCCTTGCTGCCGACCACGGTCGTGGTGCGTTGGTCAGCCGAGGTCGGCGATGACTTCCACGCCCGCTATCTCGCCTGCGAGCGCCAGTACCGCTACATCCTGCACAATGTGCCGACGCGGCCGGCGATGCTGGCCGGGCGGGTCGGGTGGTTCCACCCGCCCCTGGACGCGGAGCGGATGGCAGCGGCGGCCGCATGCCTGGTCGGCACGCACGACTTCTCGTCCTTCCGCGCTGCGGGTTGCCAGTCCAAGACGCCGGTGCGCGTCATGCGCGAGGCGCGGGTCACCCGCCAGGGCGAATACCTGCTGTTCGATTTCCGTGCCAACGGCTTTCTCCACCACATGATCCGCAACCTGGTCGGCGCGCTGGTCTATGTCGGCAAGGGGCACTATCCGGTGGAATGGATGCGCGCGCTGCTCGAGGCACGCGACCGCACGCGTGCGGCGCCGACCTTCCCGCCGGACGGGCTCTACCTGTGCGGCGTGGCCTATCCGCCGCGCTGGCCGCTCCCTGGCGATGGGCGTATCATCGCGCTGCCTCAGCTACCCCTCGTCTGAATGTCCCGTACCCGAATCAAGATCTGCGGCCTGACCCGTGCGCAGGACGTGCGCGCGGCCGTCGACAGCGGCGCCGACGCGATCGGCTTCGTGTTCTACCCGCCCAGCCCGCGTGCGGTCTCCATCGAGCAGGCCGCCGAACTCGTCGCCCTGCTGCCTCCCTTCGTCACCTCCGTCGGCCTGTTCGTCAATGCCGCGCCCGCCGAGGTCGAGGCGGTGCTCGAGCGCGTGCCGCTGCAACTTCTTCAGTTCCACGGTGACGAAGCACAAGCCGATTGCGCACGCCATGGCCGTTCCTGGATCAAGGCGGCGCGGATGCGGCCGGGGGTCGATCTGCTAGAATTCGCGGCTTCGCATCCGCGCGCCAGCGGCATCCTCGTCGACGCCTTCGTCGACGGCTATGGTGGCGGGGGCAAAACTTTCGACTGGACCTTGATCCCCGCAGGGTTTGCGCGCCCGCTCGTGCTGTCGGGCGGGCTCGACGCGGACAACGTGGTCGACGCCGTGCGTCGCGTTCGCCCATGGGCGGTGGATGTGTCGAGCGGGGTCGAGAGTGCCAAGGGAATCAAGGACGCGGAACAGATCGCCGCGTTCATCGCTGGAGTTCGACATGCAGATGGCTGATACGCCTTACCAGTTTCCCGATGCGAGCGGGCATTTCGGCCCTTATGGTGGTGTCTTCGTTTCCGAAACGCTGATGCCCGCGCTGGCCGAGTTGCGCGACGCCTACGCCGCCTGCCAGGCCGATCCGGCATTCGTCGCCGAGTTCGAGTACGAGCTCAAGCACTACGTCGGCCGCCCGAGCCCGATCTATCACGCCAAGCGCTGGTCGGGCCTGCTCGGCGGCGCGCAGATCTACCTCAAGCGCGAGGATCTCAATCACACCGGCGCGCACAAGGTGAACAACTGCATCGGCCAGGCGCTGGTGGCTCGCCGCATGGGCAAGCAGCGCGTGATCGCCGAGACCGGCGCCGGCCAGCATGGCGTCGCCACGGCCACCGTGGCCGCGCGCTATGGCATGGAGTGCGTGGTGTACATGGGGGCGGAAGACATCAAGCGCCAGGCCGCCAACGTCTACCGCATGAAGCTGCTCGGCGCCACCGTGGTGCCGGTCGAGTCCGGCTCGAAGACGCTGAAGGACGCGTTGAACGAGGCCATGCGTGACTGGGTCACCAACGTCGCCGACACCTTCTACATCATCGGCACCGTTGCCGGCCCGCATCCCTACCCGATGATGGTGCGCGACTTCCAGTCGGTGATCGGCAAGGAATGCCTTGAGCAGATGCCCGAGATGACCGGTCGCCAGCCCGACTACGTGCTCGCCTGCGTGGGCGGCGGCTCGAACGCGATGGGCATCTTCCATCCCTACATCGGCGTGCCGGGGGTCAGGCTCGTCGGCGTCGAAGCCGCCGGCGACGGCCTCGACACCGGCCGCCATTCGGCTTCGCTGACTGCCGGCCGCCCCGGTGTGCTGCACGGCAACCGTACCTACCTGCTGCAGGACGAGGACGGGCAGATCATCGAGACCCACTCGGTGTCGGCCGGCCTCGACTATCCCGGCGTCGGCCCCGAGCACGCCTGGCTCAAGGATACCTTGCGCGCCGAATACGTCGGCATCACCGACGCCGAGGCGCTCAAGGCCTTCCATGACCTGTGCCGGCTCGAAGGCATCATCCCGGCGCTGGAGTCCTCGCACGCACTGGCCTACGCCGCCAAGCTGGCGCCGACCCTGCCCAAGGACAAGATCCTGCTGGTCAATCTCTCCGGCCGTGGCGACAAGGACATGCACACCGTTGCCGAGCGTTCCGGCCTTCAGTTCTGAACCTGTCGCGGGCCGCTGATGCGGCCCGCAGTGTGATCGAGACATGTCGAGAATCCAGACCGTTTTCCAGCGCCTGCAGGCCGAAGGCCGCAAGGCGCTGATCCCCTTCGTCACCGCCGGTTTTCCCGCGCCCGATCTCACCCTGCCGTTGATGAAGGCGCTGGTCGAGGGCGGCGCGGACATCATCGAACTCGGCGTGCCGTTCTCCGATCCGATGGCCGACGGCCCCACCATCCAGCGCGCCTCCGAGCGCGCACTGGCGCAGGGCATGAGCCTGCGCAAGGTGCTCGAGCTGGTGCGTGCCTTCCGTGCCACCGGCGCCGACACGCCGGTCGTGCTCATGGGCTACGCCAACCCGATCGAGGCGATGGGGGCGGAACGCTTCGTCGCCGCCGCGCACGAGGCCGGCGTCGACGGCGTGCTGGTGGTCGACTATCCGCCCGAGGAGTGCGTGAGCTTTGCCGCCACTGCCAAGATGGGCGGCCTCGATCCCATCTTCCTGCTCGCGCCGACCTCGACCGAGCAGCGCTTTGCCGACGTGGGCCGTGCCGGCAGTGGCTACATCTACTACGTATCGCTGAAGGGCGTGACCGGCAGCGCCAAGCTCGATGTCGACGACGTCGC
>JAKLLJ010000080.1 GCA_023150215.1 Thauera sp.
GAAGCACGACCGGGTGTGGGTGTGCCGCCGCGTCGACGTCGCCCGCCACTGGATCGAACGCCACCCGTACCAGAAATAAACCTACCCGGTGCGCGCCTTCCGGCGCTCCTACAGGAAACCTGCCGCTTTCGCCTCTGTGCGCCTGATTCGCGTCTTCCGGCGCTCCTACATGAAACCACACACCTTCGACGGCGCTGTAGGAGCACCGGAAGGCGCGAACCGGGCCTCACCCCACCGACGAACCCCACCGCGCGATGTTGCCGAGCGGCATCGCCCTGAACCCCGAAGGAGAATTTCCATGGCCATCCACACCCCCGGCGCCCCCGTCTTCGCCCCCGCTGCCGAGCTGCCCGACTGGGCGCTGCGCTCGGTCGACCTCGCCAACCCGCGCCTGGGCGCGCGCGCGCTCGCCGCCTCGGACGACTTCTTCGCCGAGGTCGCGCGCATGCTCAACCCGGAGCCGGCGCAGTTCGTCCCCGGCAAGTTCGACACCCACGGCAAGTGGATGGACGGCTGGGAGTCGCGCAGGAAGCGCGTCGCCGGCCACGACTGGGCGCTGGTCAAGCTCGGCGTCCAGGGCGTGATCCGCGGCTTCGACGTCGACACCAGCCACTTCACCGGCAACTATCCGCCAGCGGTGTCGATCGAGGCCTGCGTGTCGGACACCGACGACGTCGAAGCCCTCAAGGCGGCCACCTGGACCGAGATCCTCCCCGCCAGCCCGATGGGTCCGAACAGCCACCACATCCTCGAGTGCGCCAGCACCGCGGCATGGACCCACCTGCGCGTGAATATGTATCCGGACGGCGGCATCGCGCGCCTGCGCGTGTATGGCCGCCCGGTGAGCACGCTCGCGGCCAAGGCCGCCGCCGGCGAGCTCGTCGACCTGGTGGCGATGGCGAACGGCGGCCGCGCGCTGTCGTGGAACGACGCCAGCTTCGGATCGTCGGCGTCCGCGCTGCTGCTGCCCGGGCGCGGCATGAACATGGGCGACGGCTGGGAGACCCGCCGCCGCCGCGAGCCGGGCAACGATTGGTGCGTGATCGAGCTCGGCGCCCCCGGCACGGTGGAGAAGATCGAAGTCGACACCGCCTTCTTCAAGGGCAACTACCCCGACCGCTGCGCGCTGCAGGCCGCCTATGTCACCGGCGGCACCGACCGCTCGATCACCACCCAGTCGATGTTCTGGCAGACCCTGCTGCCCGAGCAGAAGCTGGAGATGGATGCGATCCACAGCTTCACCGAACAGGTGACCCCGCTCGGGCCGATCACCCACGTCCGCTTCAACATCTTCCCCGACGGCGGCGTCTCCCGCCTGCGCCTGTGGGGCCGGATCGAGGCACAGTAAGTCGGCGCGGCCACACCATGGCCGGGGTGCAGCTTGCTGCAGGGGCGACGGAAGCCGTGGGCTCTTTTCGGCCATTCATTATGGAGGGGCGATTGATCCCGGCGCGGCAACGGCATTCGCGGCTGCCGCCGCTCCTACAGCGGCGCCAAAGCGCGACGCCCTCCGCAGGCGCGCCGGAAGGCGCGAACGCGGCGGCGGGCACCTCGCACACTTCCATTTCCGGGTCGTCCGGTTCGCGGCTTCCGCCGCGCCTGCAACCCACCCCGGGCTGCGGTGCGTTACCCGGGCGGCCGTGCATTGCCCGACGGCCGCATTTCCTGATCGCCGCCGCGCGCGACACGCGCGCTTCTCCCAACGATCCGAGCACAGAGCACGCCATGTCCGATCTCAACGCCCACGCCACCGCCTTTCCCCTCGTCGTGCAGCCGCTCACCCGCGAGGCCTTCGCCCCCTTCGGCGAGCTCATCGAGGCCAGCGACGCGGTCAAGCACTTCACCATCAACGCCGGCAACACCGAGCGTTACCACGACCTCGCGAACATCGAGCCGGGCCCGGACGGGCGCGTGATCGTCTCCATCTTCCGCGGCCAGCCGCGCGCCCTGCCCTTCACCGTGCACATGATGGAGCGCCATCCGCTCGCCTCGCAGGCCTTCGTCCCGATGTCGGGCAAGCCTTACCTGGTGGTGGTCGCGCGCGCCGGCGATGCCCCCACGGTCGAGGACCTGCAGGTCTTCCTCGCCCGCGGCGACCAGGGCGTCAACTACGCCACCGGCGTCTGGCACCACCCGCTGCTCGCGCTCGAAGCCGTGTGCGACTTCCTCGTCGTCGATCGCAGCGGGCCCGGGCACAACTGCGACGAGGTGCAACTCGAGCGCCGGGGGGTGATTGCGTCGGCGTGATCGCATCGGAACCGCGGCCTTCGCGGCTTCCGCCGCTCCTACAGAAACCACGGCGCGCGGAGCGATCTGTAAGAGCGCCGGAAGGCGCGAACAAACCACGGCGCCCGCTTGCCGCGGCAGGAGCGCCGGCAGGCGCGAAGGCCGCGTGTGCCGCGTGTGGTCTGGCAACACGCCCCAAAACGCGCACGCGGCTCTTGCCGTGCCTGCCCCTCCATGGCGCCCCTTCCCCTGCCTCCCTCCACCGCCCGCCCCTCCATACGAATCCCCTGATCCGTCCTATAAGCCCATCAGGGTTCTCATATCACACCGTGGTCCTAGACTGGATTCATCAATCCATAACGACAAGGAGACGCCACGATGTCCGACCAAACCCGCACGAGCCGCCCGCTCGAGCTCGACCCGGTCGACCAGTGCCCACCCGGCGGGCGCCTGTTCACCCTCGCCCTGCAGCACGTGCTGGTGATGTACGCCGGCGCGATCGCGGTGCCGCTGATCGTCGGCGGCGCGCTCAAGCTGCCCAAGGACCAGATCGCCTTCCTGATCAACGCCGACCTGCTGTGCTGCGGCCTGGTGACCATCATCCAGGCCCTCGGCGTCGGCCGCTTCGGCATCCGCCTGCCGATCATGATGGGCGTCACCTTCGCCGCGGTCGGGCCGATGGTGGCGATGGCGGGCAACCCCGAGCTCGGCATCAACGCCATCCTCGGCTCGGGCATCGCCGCCGGCCTGTTCGGCATGCTGTTCGCGCCGCTGGTGTCGCGCGCGCTGCCGCTGTTCCCACCGGTGGTCACCGGCTCGATCATCACGGTGATCGGCATCTCGCTGATGCCGGTGGCGATCAACTGGTCGGCCGGCGGCCAGCCCAGGATCCGCGACGCCGCCAGCGGCATGCAGGTCGACAACCCCGCCTACGGCGCCCCCGAATACCTCGCGATCGCCGGCATCGTGCTGCTGGTCGTGCTGGCGGTCACCCGCTTCGGCCGTGGCTTCCTGTCCAACGTCGCGGTGCTGGTCGGCATGGGCGTGGGCTTCGCGATCGCGATGGCGATGGGCAAGGTCAGCTTCGACGGCCTCGCCGACCTGCCCTGGGTGTCGGTAGTGACCCCGCTGCACTTCGGCATGCCGATCTTCGACCCGGTCTCGATCGCCACCATGTGCCTGGTGATGGTAGTGGTGATGGTCGAATCGCTCGGCATGTTCCTCGCGCTCGGCGAGCTCACCGGCCGCCGCCTGTCGCGCGAGGACCTCACCCGCGGCTTGCGCACCGACGGCCTCGGCACCCTGATCGGCGGCTTCCTCAACACCTTCCCGCACACCAGCTTTTCGCAGAACGTCGGCCTCGTCGGTGTCACCGGGGTCAAGAGCCGCTGGGTGTGCGTGGCCGGCGGCGCGATCCTGATGGCCTTCGGGCTGTTTCCCAAGATGGCGCTGGTCATCGCCTCGGTGCCGCAGTACGTGCTCGGCGGCGCCGGCCTGGTGATGTTCGGCATGGTCGCCGCCACCGGCATCAAGATCCTGCTCGCGGCCGACCTGCGCAACAACCGCTTCAACCTCTACATCGTCGCGCTGTCGGTGGGCGCAGGGATGATCCCGATGGTGGCGCCGAAGTTCTTCCAGCAGATGCCGCATGCGCTCGAACCGCTGCTGCACAGCGGCATCCTGTTGTCGGCAATCACCGCGGTGACGCTCAACCTGTTCCTCAATGGCGGGCGGCGCAGCGCCAGCGCGGAGGCGATTGAGCCGGCGCTGGCGCACTGAGACCCTGTGCGCGCCTGCCTCGAGCGGCGCTGGCAGGGGCGCAAGCGCCTGGACATGCGTCCCCTCGTGCGCGCAATCCGGGGCGCACAGGCCCGTGCGCAGCGGGCGCCGCCCGAATCCCCCCTCATCACGCACCCAAGGAGTGCTTCATGTTGCTCGGCCTGACCCTGCTCTACGTCGGCGCGGTGCTGATCCTCAATGGCCTGTGGATGCTCGGCCGCATCAGCGAGCGCGAGATCACGGTGATCAACCTGTTCTCCGGCGGGCTCACCCTGCTGGTGTCGCTGAAGCTCGCCCTCGGCGAAGGCGCGGACGCGGTCTCGATCAGGAACGCCGCGTTCTCGCTGCTGTTCTCGCTGACCTACCTGTGGGTGGCCTACAACCGCCTCAGCGGCGCCGACGGCCGCGGGCTAGGCTGGTTCAGCCTGTTCGTGGCAATCACCGCGGTGCCGGTGGCCATCGACACCCTGCACCGGGCGGCGAGCCCCGCCGAGTGGTGGCTCGGACTGTCGTGGGCCGCCTGGGCGGTGCTGTGGCTGCTGTTCTTCCTGCTGCTCGCGCTGCAGAAACCGATCGCGCGCCTGACCGCGACGATGTCGATCGTGCAGGGAGCGCTGACCGCCTGGCTGCCGGGCTACCTGTTGCTGACCGGCGTGCTGCGTTAAGGGCGGCAAGGGTTCGCCGCAACAAGACGCCCCCGCGCCTCCGGAAGCGCCTGTAGGAGCGGCGGCAGCCGCGAACGCAGCCGTGCAGAAGCCGGCGCGGGTGCCGAAGACGGCCGACACCCCGTTCGCGCCTTCCGGCGCTCCTACGGAAACCCAGGCGGCGAGCCGGGTGTGCCTACGGGCAGCCCTTGCAGCCGTCCATCTGGGCGTTGAGGAAGATCGCCTGATCGAGATTCGCGCCGGTCAGGTCGGCATTGATCAGCTGTGCGCGGGTGAAATTGGCGCCTTGCAGGTTGGCGCCGACGAAAGAGGCGCCCGAGAGCTTGGCGGCGCGCAGGTTGCTGCGGGTCAGCTCGGCGCCGTCGAAGCGGGTGCGCTCGGCACGTGCGTTGGTCAGGTCGGCGCCGCCGAGCTGGGCGGCGGTGAGGTCGGCGTCGTGCAGGTCGGCGTTCTGCAGGATCGCGTTGCGCAGCTTGGCTTCCTTGAGGCTGGCGCCGGTCAGGCGCGCGCCGCGCAGGTTGGTGCGCAGCATCGAGGCGGCGTCGAGCGTGGCGCCCGCCAGCTCGGCCTGCGAGAAGTTGGCTTCGTCGAGCGTGGCGCCGCGCAGGTTGGCGCCGCTGAGGTCGGAGCGGGTGAATTGCGAATTGGCGAGATTCACCCCTTCGAGGTTCGCCCCGTTGAGGTTCAGGTTGGTGCACAGCGTGCCGCGGCGGATGTCGCAGCCGCCGATGTTGCCGGCGCGCTGGGCGTGGGTCGCCGCTGGCAGGGCGAGGATCAGGGTGGCCGACAGGATGGCGGACAAGGTGTTGCGGGTCGTGGGCATGGTCGGGGTCGGGGTCGGTCCGGGCGCGTGACGCTCAGGCCGGCTCGGCGAGCAGCTTGTCGAGCACGGCGTGCAGCTTGTCGAAGTCCGGCTCGCCGAGGATCTTCAGCACGATCTCGCCGCGTCGGTTGAGGATGTAGCTGGTCGGGGTCAGGCGCACGCCCTCGAAGCTGCGCGCGATGCTGCCGTCACGGTCGAGCACGAAAGTGAAGGGCAGCGCGTTGCGGGCGACGAAGGCCGACACCTGGGCAGGCGGGTCGTAATCCATCGCCACCGCCACGGTCTGGTAGCCGCGCGCCTGGAACTTCTCCTGCGTCGCCTTCAGCGCCGGCATCTCCTTGACGCAGCTGGTGCAGGTGGTCGCCCAGAAGTTCACCAGCACCACCTTGCCGCGCAGGTCGGCGGTGCGAAAGCGCTGGCCCTGCAGGGTGGAGAAGGCGACATCGGGAGCGGCGGGCTTCTGGGTGAACGCGAACAGACTGGCGGCGGTGAGGGCGATGACCGCGATGACGGCGACGATCTTGAGTTTCATCAGACGAATTCCGGAAGAGCTGGATGGCGCGGCGATTTTGAGCGACGCACCGAGGCTTGTCACCTGCAGGCTTTCGGACAGGCGCTGTCGCCAAAGGTGCCCGGCTTGCTAGACTGGACGTATCCGGTTGCGCCGCACTCGACGTCGCACACCGGCTTCGATCAAGTTCAAGCCGAGGTTTCAACGCAATGAGCAGCCCGCCCGTGTTTTCCTGGAGTGACCGTTTTCTGCTTGGTCACCGTACCATCGACGAGACCCACAAGGAGTTTGTCGATTGCGTCGATGCGCTGCTGCGCGCGAGCGACACGGAGATCGCCGCCGCGCTCGACGCCTTCGCGCGCCACGCCGAGGCGCACTTCGCCCAGGAAGACCAGTGGCTGGCCGCGCCCGACTTTCCGAACGGTGGCGAGTGCCACATCGACGAGCACGCCAAGGTGATGGCCTCGGTGCGCGAGGTACAGGAGCAGGTGGCCCAGGGCGAGGTGGACATCGCGCGCGAGCTCGCGCAGGCGCTGATGGACTGGTTCCCCGGCCACGCCGACTACATGGACTCGGCGCTCGCCACCTGGCTGGTCAAGAAGTCCCACGACGGCCGTCCGCTGGTGCTGCGGCGCAAGGAACACCTGTGAGCGATCCGTGGCGACGTCGCAGCCGGCCGATCGGCTAAAATCGAACTCCACGCCGCCCGGCCGGGCGGCTTTGTTTTTCTGCGACCCAGGTCACGATGTCCGCCCTCCTCAACGCGCCCCAGCGCGAAGCGATCCGCTATCTCGACGGCCCCTGCCTGGTGCTGGCCGGCGCCGGCAGCGGCAAGACGCGGGTGATCACGCACAAGATCGCGCACCTGATCAACGAGTGCGGCATCAGCGCCAACAACATCGCCGCAATCACCTTCACCAACAAGGCCGCCAAGGAGATGCAGGAGCGTGTCGCCCACATCATGGGCGGGCGTGTGCCGGGCGGGCTCACGGTGTGCACCTTCCACGCGCTCGGCGTGCGCATCATCCGCCAGGAAGCGAAGCATTGCGGCCTGAAGCCGCAGTTCTCCATTCTCGATGCCTCCGACACCGTGCAGATCGTCTCGGACGTGGCCGGCGACGGCGACAAGGGCATCGCCAAGCAGATGCAGTGGCAGATCTCGTCGTGGAAGAACGCGATGATCACGCCCGAGGAGGCCGCGCAGCTCGCCGACAACGAGATCGCCTCGGTCGCCGCCAAGCTCTACAAGGAATACGAGCGCACCCTGCGCGCCTACCAGGCGGTGGATTTCGACGACCTCATCTCGCTGCCGGTGCGCCTCTTCGACGAGCACCCCGAGGTGCGCGAGCGCTGGCAGAACAAGCTGCGCTACCTGCTGGTGGACGAATACCAGGACACCAACCGCGCCCAGTACCGGCTGCTCAGGCTGCTGTCGGGCGTGCGCGGCGCCTTCACCGCGGTGGGCGACGACGACCAGGCGATCTACGCCTGGCGTGGTGCCGACGTCGAGAACCTGAAGCTGCTGCAGCAGGACTACCCGAAGCTCAAGGTCATCAAGCTCGAGCAGAACTACCGCTCCTCGCGCCGCATCCTCGAAGCCGCCAACACCGTCATCGCCAACAACGAGAAGCTCTTCGACAAGCGCCTGTGGTCCGAGCACGGCCAGGGCGAGCAGATCGCCGTCACCAACTGCCGCGACGCCGAGCACGAGGCGGAGTGGGTGGCGACCAAGATCACCGCGCACAAGTTCGAGCATCGCACCCGCTTCAAGGACTACGCCATCCTCTACCGCGGCAACCACCAGGCCCGCCTCATCGAGCAGCAGCTGCGCAACCACCGCATCCCCTACGTGATCTCGGGCGGGCAGAGCTTCTTCGACAAGGCCGAGATCCGCGACCTGATCGCCTGGCTGCGCCTGCTGGTCAACGAGGACGACGACCTCGCCTTCATCCGCGCCATCACCACCCCGCGCCGCGGCATCGGTGCTGCCACCATCGAGGCGCTCGGCGCCTACGCCGGGCATCGCCACATCAGTCTGTTCGCGGCGGTGTTCGAGGAAGGGCTCACCCAGCACCTGAATGCCAAGCAGTTGCACGGCGTGCAGGAGTTCGCCGCCTACATCAACCGCCTGCAGTACCGCGCCCCGCGCGAGCCCGCCGCGCAACTGCTGGAAGACCTGCTCGCTGCGATCCGCTACGAGGCCTGGCTGTTCGAGCACTGCGACACGCGCGAGGCCGAGACCAAGTGGAGCAACGTGCGTGACTTCGTCGGCTGGCTCGGGCGCAAGGGCGAGGAAGATGGCAAGAACCTCCTCGAGCTCACCCAGACCATCGCGCTGATCTCGATGCTCGACAAGGAAGACCCCGACTTCGACGGCGTGCAGATGGCGACCCTGCACGCCTCCAAGGGCCTGGAGTTTCCCCACGTCTTCCTGGTCGGCGTCGAGGAAGGCCTGCTGCCGCACCAGAGCAGCATCGACGAGGACAAGGTCGAGGAAGAACGCCGCCTGATGTACGTCGGCATCACCCGCGCCCAGCGCAGCCTCAACATCACCTGGTGCGAGCGGCGCAAGTCGGGCAAGGAGTTCCGCACCTGCGAGCCGAGCCGCTTCATCGCCGAGATGGGCGGCGACATCCGCATGAACGACCGCAAGACCGCGCAGCCGGTGTCCAAGGAGGAAGGCAAGGCGCGGCTGGCCAACCTGATGGCGATGTTCGAGAACCGCGACAAGGCTTGAGGCATCGCCTGCGCCCGCGAGGGCCAGGCAACAAAAAGGCAGCCGCGACGGGCTGCCTTTTTGTTGCCTGCTGGCCGCCGTGCGGCAGCCGGGTGGCTTACTGCGCGACCGGCGGCTCGGTGAACGAGGCGCCGGCAAAATTGGCCAGGTGGGCCACCGCGCGGGCAACTTCGGTGTCGGTCAGGTCGCTGCCGCCGCCGCGCGGAGGCATCGCGCCCTTGCCGGCGATCACCGAGGCGGTCAGGCCGTCATGGCCGAGCGCAAGGCGCGGGCCCCAGGCCGCCGCATCGCCGGTCTTCGGTGCGCCCACCGCGCCTGCGTCGTGACAGGCGCCGCAGATCGACTTGTAGATCTGCTCGCCAGTACGGCTGCCCGGGGCAATGGTCACCGCCTGGATCACGACGCGGGCCACCGGCTGGATCAGCGACGCGGTCGCTTCGGGGTCGGTCTTGTTCTGAGCGCCACAGCCAGCCAGCAGCGCGGCGGCAACCAGGGCGACGGGCATTGCGAGGCGGGCGGGCCGCAGGGTGCGTGGGTTCGACATGCTTTGGTCCTCGGACGAGTGGCGCAAGACAGGATCTAAAGCGCGGATTATAGCGGGCTGGAAACCATTGTGGCAGCGTGGCATGGACTTTGCCCCCGAAGCGGGCTATGCTCTCGCGCCTTGTCCGGGTAAAACGCCCGCACACCACGCGCCCGTAGCTCAGCTGGATAGAGTACTGCCCTCCGAAGGCAGGGGTCGGACGTTCGAATCGTCTCGGGCGCGCCACAATATTCAATGGGTTAGGTCTTCATGGGCCTGGCCCATTTTGTTTTGTGCCTACCCAACGCACATTTTGTGCCCGCGTCGTGCCCACCCCTTCCGGCACCCGACGTAGGGTGCCGCCTTTTCGATCCCGCGGCGAGGCACTGGTGTGGATCGCCCGCCCGAACGTGCTCCGGATGGCGGCGCTCGTTCAAGACCCCGCAAGCTTGCGGTGTGAAATGTCGATGACGGGATGCATGCACAATGCCGCCATCGTCACACGGGCATGCATTCCAAATGAAGATCACCGCGACCACGACCGCACAGCGGATCACCTTCGGCCTGTACCTGGATGGCCAGCGCAGCACGCCACCGGACGACAGCCTCGGCGAGGCGATGGTGGGTCCTTTGGGCCTGCTCGGCATTCTGGAGACGCAGCTTGGCCTGGTGGCGGTGCATCCTTCGGCCGCGGAGCGGACCATCCAGTATCGGGACTGCCTTGCGATGCTCGACGCGCCGTCCCGGTTCTACCACCGCAGCTTCGCGCTCGACCCGATCGGCACGGCTGCCTGCCTGTTGGGCTGGCGCGACGAATGGGCGCTGCACCGGCACGAGGGGCAGCGCTGGGAAGACGCGATCCCTTCGGATGCCCCATCACGTCTGCGCGATCTCGCCGCCGTCGAGCAGCGTGCCCGTGCTGCGGTTTCACCCAATATCGCCGAGCGCCTCGAGGCGATCGAAGCGAGGTTGAAGGTCCGGACGCCGGACATCGAGTCGATTCGGGTGGTCGATCCCGTCGATACCTTTCCTGCACGCTGGCAAGCCGTGTTGAAGATCTTGCCTGTGATCTGGGCGCCGCCAGCCTCCGCGGCGGGTGCGGGCTTTCTGGGCGCGCTGCAGCAGCGCCTCGAGCGCGCGGCGGCAGGCGAGCAGTCGAACGCGCTTGCCTGGCAGGATGACGCTACGGTCATCGTCGTGCGGGCGGAAACCCGCGCCTTGGCAGCGCACTGGGTCGCTTCGCGCATTGCCGTGCCGGACAACTTGCTGGCGGCAGGACCGGACGGAACGCTGCTCGACGCGCACCTCGCCGCGCAGGGGCAGGTGCGCCAGGGGCTCAAGGAGGCCAGCGCGTTCAGGCCCTCGATGCAGGTGCTGCCCCTGATCACCGAACTGCTGTGGGCGCCGCTCAACTACTACGCGCTGGTCCAGTTCCTCACCCATCCCGTGTGTCCGCTCCCCGGCTTCGCGCGGCGGCGTCTGGCGGCGAAGATGGCCGACGCACCCGGGATCGGCGGCGCGAAATGGCTGCAGGCGCTCGAAGATATCGCGATGAAGGCAGGACCGGAGCGCGCCCAGGAGGTCTTGCAGCAAATTGCGTTTTGGGTCGAGCACCCGCGCTTCGACCCGGAGGCCGGGGCGCCGCTGGCCGAGGTCAGCGAGCGGGTGGGACTGCTGCTCGAGTTCTTCCGGCATCGGCTTGGTGACACCGATGAGGCGCGGCGTCTGGGCGCCATCGCAGCCTACGCGCAATGCCAGGCCTGCCTGGATGCGCTGAGCGCCCTCAGCGCCCAGGCTTACGCCGTGATTCGCCCGCGCCAACTCCAGAAAGTCGTTGCCCAGGCCACCGGCGTCGGCACGTCGAACCCCTTGTGGCCGGCCGAGGTCGGTGCCGGCCAAGTGGTGAGCCAGCCCGGTGCGGCCATCCACGCCGCTGCCCGTGTGATCTGGTGGCAGCTGACCCTTCCTGAACTGCCAGGGCCCTTACCCTGGTCCGCCGCCGAAGTGCGCGCCCTGGAGCAGGCTGGCGTGTCCTTGCCGGCGCCCGCGCAGCAGCTCGAGCGGATCGCCTGCTCCTGGCTGCGCCCGGTCATGGCCGCACGCGAACAGCTGGTCCTGGTGCTGCCGCCGGTGGGCGAAGAGGTGCATCC
>JAKLLJ010000081.1 GCA_023150215.1 Thauera sp.
CAGGACTTTCATGATCGAATTATGTCAAGAACCGGCTGAGCCGGACATTACAAAAACGTAATGCGGCAGTTCGCAAACTGACGAAGCGGCCTCCGTATAGTCGATTCACGCCTTGACCCTCAAGGCATCGGCAGGCCCAAACCGGTCTGGCGCCACGGATGATTCGACAGGAGTTCCATCATGGTCGCTCGCATACTCACTTCCACTGCGCTCGTCGCCAGCCTTCTGGTCGCACCGACCGTCTCGTACGCGGACGTCTGGCATCGCACGACGACCGAGGTGGGCTGGACGTTTCATCCCGACCATGGTGAAAGCACCAAGACCCGCGCTGACGTGATGCGCGAGCTTGAGCAGGCCAAGGCAGACGGAAGTTATGAATACTTCCGGCGTGGTCTGCCGATGCCGGACACGAACGCGGGCCCCGGCAAAACGCGAGAGCAGGTCCTGCAGGAACTCAAGAACGTGACGCCTGCCGAGCGCGCTTACATGGAGGAACTCTATGGCGCGAACTGAGCCTCCAGTTCGCGCCACGGATTGATGCCACCCCATTTCCAACCCTGAGACCTCCTGTAGAATCGGTGCGTGCGCAAGCTTCTGATCGTCCTCCTCGTGTTTTTTCTGCCGCTGCAGTGGAGCACCGCGGCCGTGGCGGCATTTTGCTCGCACGAAGGCGGTTCCCTGAAGCGCGCTCATCTGGGTCATCACACGCACGATCATGCGGACCGTGACGGCACCGAGCGCTCGGATCACGGGACGAGCAAGGCGTGTGACGCCAGTTGCAGCGCCGATCACGACCACAGCCATAGCCCGCACGCCCTGTTTGCCGCCACGCACAGTCTCGAGGTCTTCCCGGACCGCTCGGGCGACAGTCCCTATCGCTCCCCGCTGTCCGAGCCGCCGCCGGACAACCTCCTTCGCCCGCCCGCATCCCTCCTCGTCTGATTCCGCCGACGAGTTCGGGTTTCATGGATCCACGCATCGGTTGAGCACCGGTCGCGTGGCCGCCCTCGTCGGTTTCCTTTTGATCCGTCTCGCCGGGCGCATCGCCCGAGCGAGCCTGACGCCGTCCAGACGAGGACTCAATGACGAAGATCGACCCTTCGCGCGGCATCGGCCTGTGCGTCGCACTGTGCTTTCCCCTCATGACGTGGGCGCAGAACCCGCCCACTTCCGCGCCAGCCGCGCCAGCGCCAGCATGGCGTTCGCAGCCGGCTGCCGGCGATGCGGCAGTGAATGGCGCCCTGTCGCTAGGCCAGGCGCATGCGCTGGCCTACGCACAGAACCCGGAGCTGGCCGCATCGCGGCTCGAGGTGGAGGTGATGGCCGGCGCGAGCCAGCAAGCGCAGAGCCGCCCGAACCCCGAAATCGCCTACCTGCTCGAAGACACCCAGCGTCAGACGCGGACGACGACGCTCCAGCTCAATCAGCCGATCGAGATGGGCGGAAAACGCGCGGCGCGCATGCTGGCGGCCGAGCGCGGCCACGACATCGCCACCGAGGAACTCGCGGCAAAGCGACTTGCGATACGCGCGTCCGTCACCTCCGCGTATTACGACGCGCTGACCGCGCAGGAGCGCGTGCGCCTGGCCGAGCAGGCCATGGAACTCGCCCAGCGGGCAAGCCGGGCCGCCGGCCAGCGCGTCAAGGCCGGCAAGGTGGCGCCCATCGAAGAGACCAAGGCCCACGTTGCGCAAGCGGGCGTACAGGTCGAGCTGAGTCAGGCGCGCAGTGAATGGGTCGGTGCGCAGGCGCGGCTGGCGGCCTTGCTTGGCGAGCCCAGAGGCCTGTCCTGGAGGCTGGACGCCCAGCTCGATGCGTTGCCCGCGGTGCCGTCGATGGCCGATCTCGAGCGCTCGCTCGACAACGCGCCGGCCCTGCGCCGCGCCCGACTGGAGATCGACCGACGGCAGGCGCTGACGGAACTCGAGAAGGCGCGCCGAATCCCGGACATCACCGTCAGCCTGGGCGCGAAGCGGTCTGAAGAGTTGGGGCGCAACCAGGCCATCCTCGGCCTGTCCGTCCCGTTGCCGATCTTCGATACGAATCGGGGCAACCTGCTCGAGGCGCTCAAGCGCGAGGAGAAGGCTCGGGAAGAACTCTCCGCCAGCCAGTTGCAGGTGTCGGCCGAAGCGCGGGAGACCCGTGCGCGCCTGGCGTCGCTACGCCAGGAAGCCCAGCTCTTCGCCGAGCAGGTGCTGCCCGGCGCCCAAAGTGCCTACGACGCGGCGGCGAAGGGCTTCGAGCTGGGGAAATTCAGCTTCCTCGAAGCGCTCGATGCGCAGCGCACGCTGCTGCAGGCCCGCAGCCAGTACCTGCGCACACTGGCCGATACCCACCGCGCCCGCGCGGACCTCGACCGGCTGCTCGGCCTTGACGAATCAACCGAAACCCCGCTCGCGTCGGCAACGGTCCGGCGCACTGGAGAGTGAAATGGCAGAAACCAAACCGAAGAACACACCCTGGGCGATCGTCGCGGTGCTTGTCGTCGGGCTCGCGTTGGGTGCAGCGATTCTTGCGACCGATGGCAACAAGTCCGTCACTGACGAACATGGGCATGCCGCCCATCCGGAGGCGCCCGGGCACGCCGAGGAGGAGCATCACGGTCAGGCCAAGTCGACCGACCACGCCGACGATGCCTCGCATGCCGATGAAGAGCACCACGAGGCCGCCGCCGAACCGGCCAAAGGTCCACACGGCGGCAAGCTGCTCACCGATGGCCGCTACGGCATCGAGGTGACGATCTTCGAAACCGGGGCGGAACCTCAATTCCGGCTCTACACGTACTGGGATGGCAAGCCGCTCGATGTCGCGCAGAGCCAGATCCAGCTTGTCCTCGAGCGGTTGGGGCAGTCGCCGCAACGTTTCAGCTTCATCAAGGAAGGTGACTACCTCAAGGGCGATGCGGTCGTGGCCGAGCCGCACTCCTTTGCGGTCAAGGTACAGGCGGACTACGAAGGAAAACGCTACCAGCTCGGCTACGAACAGGTCGAGGCCCGCGTCACCATGACCGATGCACAGCTCCAGGGCGCCGGAATCGAGCTCGCCGAAGCGGGGCCGGCCACGATCGGAACAGCGCTCGAGTTACTGGGAGAGGTGCGCTACAACAGTGATCGTACCGTGCAGGTCGTCCCGCGGCTGGCCGGCCTGGTGGAGTCGGTGGCGGTCAGCGCAGGCGAACGTGTGCGCAAGGGACAGGTGCTCGCCGTGCTGAGCAGTCAATTGCTCGCCGACCAGCGTACCGAATTGTTGGCCGCGCAGCGTCGTCTCGCACTCGCGCGGACCACCTACGAGCGTGAAAGGACGTTGTGGCAGGAGAAGATCTCGCCCGAGCAGGACATGCTGCAGGCGCGCACCGTCATGCAGGAAGGCGAGATTGCCGTACAGAGCGCACAACAGAAGCTCGCCACACTGGGCAGCGTTGCTTCGGGCGGCGGCGCACTCACGCGCTATGAGCTTCGCTCCCCGATCGACGGGGTCGTGACCGACAAACGCCTGTCGGTCGGCGAAGCGGTCAAGGAGGACGCCGCGGTCTTCACCGTCTCGGACCTGTCGTCGGTATGGGTGGAGGCGCCGGTGTCCGCGCAGGATCTGGGTGCGCTCGCCGCAGGCCAGACGGTAACGATCCGCGCCAGCGCCTTCGACGCGTCGGCGCCGGGCAGGGTCACCTTCATCAGCCCGCTGATCGGCGAGCAGTCCCGTACCGGCATCGCCCGCATCGTGGTGCAGAACCCCTCCGGTGTCTGGCGACCGGGATTGCCGGTGTCCGTCACCGTCGTCGCCGCGGAAACGAAGGTGCCGGTCGCGGTCGCGGTGGACGCCGTCCAGGATCTGCGCGACTGGAAGGTGGTGTTCGGCCGCTACGGCGACGCCTTCGAAGCGCGCCCGCTCGAACTGGGTCGCAGCGACGGCCGACACGTGGAGGTGCTGGCAGGCCTGCAGGCGGGCGAGCGCTACGCGGCGAAGAACAGCTATGTCATCAAGGCGGAGCTCGGCAAGGCCGGCGCCAGCCACGACCACTGACCGGGAGCCCCCGACATGAAACAGATCACTGCCATGATTCGCCCCCACCGCCTCGACGCCGTCGAGACGGCGCTCGAAACGCTCCCGCATTGCCCCGGCTTCACCGTATTCGGCGCGAAAGGCCATCCCCGCGGGCATGGGCCGGACCACCGGTTCGTCGCCGACGAATGGAATCCCCACGCCCACGATGTGCTCGTGCTGCTGATCCTGTGCCAGGACGATGACGCGTCCGCCATCGTCGACGCGGTCGCGGCGGCGGCACGCACGGGGCAACCGGGCGACGGGATGGTCGGTGTCGTCGAACTCGTCACCGCGGTCCGTATTCGCACCGGCGAACGCGACGCCGCGGCGCTTTGAGGAGAGGCTCGTGTTCGAACGCATCATCCGCTTCGCCATCGATCAACGATGGCTCGTGCTGCTCGCCGTGCTCGGCATGGTCGGCGTCGGAATCTACAACTATCAGCGTCTGCCCATCGACGCGGTGCCCGACATCACCAACGTCCAGGTCCAGATCAACACCGAAGCACCCGGCTACTCCCCGCTGGAGTCCGAACAGCGCGTGACCTTTCCGATCGAAACCACGATGGCCGGTTTGCCCAATCTCGAGCAGACCCGTTCCCTGTCGCGCTATGGCCTGTCCCAGGTCACCGTCGTGTTCAAGGACGGCACGGACATCTACTTTGCCCGGCAACTGGTGAACGAGCGCATCCAGGAGGCCCGCAGCAAACTGCCGGCCGGCCTCGCCCCGGCGCTCGGCCCCATCGCCACCGGGCTGGGCGAAATCTACATGTGGACGGTCGAGGCGACCGAGGGCGCGAAAAAACCCAACGGAAGCGCGTACACACCGATGGATCTGCGCGAGATTCAAGACTGGATCATCAAGCCGCAATTGCGCACCGTCCCAGGGGTCACCGAGATCAACACGATCGGCGGCTATGCAAAGGAGTTTCAGGTGGCACCCCTGCCCGAGCGCATGGTGTCCTACGGGCTGGCCATCAGCGATCTGGTCACGGCGCTCGAGCGCAACAACGCCAACGTGGGGGCAGGTTATATCGAGCGTCGGGGCGAGCAGTATCTGATCCGCGCACCGGGACAGGTCGCCGGCATCGACGATATCGCCAATATCGTCGTCGGCCACGCCCAAGGGGTCCCGATACGCATCCGCGATGTGGCTGAAGTGGGCCTGGGCAAGGAGCTGCGCACCGGTGCCGCGACCGAGAATGGCCGCGAAGTGGTGCTGGGCACGGTGTTCATGCTCATCGGTGAGAACAGCCGCGACGTGTCGAAGGCGGTCGACGCACGCCTGCAGGCAATCAACAAGACCTTGCCCGAGGGCATCGTCGCCAAGACGGTCTATGACCGCACCATCCTGGTCGAAAAGGCCATCGACACGGTCAAGAAGAACCTGACCGAGGGCGCTCTGCTGGTCATTGCCATCCTGTTCCTGTTTCTCGGCAACATCCGTGCGGCGCTCATCACCGCGATGGTGATCCCGCTGGCGATGCTATTCACCTTCACCGGCATGGTGACGAACCGGGTCAGCGCCAACCTGATGAGCCTGGGCGCCCTGGACTTCGGCATCATCATCGATGGGGCCGTGGTGATCGTCGAGAACTGTGTGCGCCGCCTCGCCCACGCGCAGGCTGCGCTCGACCGGCCGATGACGCGCAACGAGCGGTTTCACGAAGTCTTCGTGGCGTCGAAGGAATCGCGGCGGGCGCTGCTCTTCGGCCAGCTCATCATCATGGTGGTGTACCTGCCGATCTTTGCCCTGACCGGGGTCGAAGGCAAGATGTTCCACCCGATGGCCTTTACCGTCGTGACCGCATTGCTGGGCGCGATGATTCTGTCGGTCACCTTCGTACCCGCAGCGGTTGCGCTCTTTCTGTCCGGCAAGGTCAGCGAGACCGAAAATCGGCTCATGGCGATCGCCAAGCGCGGCTACGCCCCGGCGTTCGACTGGGTCATGGCGCGCAAGCCGTTGGTTCTGACGATCGCCTGCGTCAGCATCGTGCTGTCAGGGCTACTGGCGACCCGCATGGGCAGCGAATTCATCCCGAGCCTCGATGAGGGCGACGTCGCGCTTCATGCGTTGCGCATTCCGGGCACGAGCCTGAGCCAATCGATCGACATGCAGGTGCAACTGGAGCGCACGGTCAAGGCCTTCCCCGAAGTCGACAACGTGTTCGCCAAGATTGGTACGGCCGAGATCGCAACCGACCCGATGCCACCCAATGTCGCCGACAACTTCGTGATGCTCAAGCCGCGGGACCAGTGGCCGGACCCGCAGAAGTCCAAGAGTGAGCTGGTCGCGGCGATGCAGCGTGCGGTCGGTCAGATACCGGGCAACAACTACGAGTTTACGCAACCGATTCAGATGCGATTCAACGAGTTGATCTCGGGCGTTCGCAGCGACGTGGCGGTGAAGGTCTTCGGTGACGACATGGACACCATGAACGAGACGGCAGAACGCATTGCCGCCGTGCTCGAGGGGGTTCCGGGTGCTGCCGACGTGAAGGTGGAGCAGACCACTGGCCTGCCCATGCTGACGGTCCGGATCGACCGGAATCAGATTGCCCGGCTCGGCCTGAACGTCGCCGACGTCCAGGACAGCGTCTCGGCTGCGCTCGGCGGGCAGGAGGCCGGGGCGGTGTTCGAGGGCGACCGGCGCTTCGACATCCTGGTCCGGTTGCCCGATGCGATTCGCGGTGACCTCGAGGCGATCCGCCGTCTGCCAATCCGCGTGCCCGCCGGCGAGAACGGCGCGCGTGGCTTCGTCCGGCTGGGCGATGTCGCACGCATCGAGTCTGCGCCCGGCCCCAACCAGATCAGCCGCGAAAACGGCAAACGTCGGGTTGTGGTGACCGCCAACGTGCGCGGGCGCGACATTGGTTCCTTCGTCGCCGAGGCGGAAACGAAGATCGCCACGGCGGTGCAGGTGCCCACAGGGTACTGGACGACCTGGGGCGGCACCTTCGAGCAGTTGCAGTCGGCCGCCAAACGGCTTCAGATCGTCGTGCCGGTCGCGTTGCTGCTTGTCCTAACGTTGCTCTTCATGATGTTTGGCAATGTCAAGGACGGGCTGCTGGTCTTTACCGGCGTCCCCTTCGCGCTGACCGGCGGCATCCTGGCGCTGTGGTTGCGCGATATCCCGCTGTCGATCTCCGCCGGTGTCGGCTTCATCGCGCTGTCGGGCGTGGCCGTGCTCAACGGCCTGGTGATGATCTCGTACATCCGGAGTCTGCGCGATGACGGCTTCGATCTCGATGACGCGATCCGGGAGGGCGCGCTGACGCGATTGCGTCCTGTGCTGATGACGGCGCTGGTCGCATCGCTCGGGTTCGTTCCCATGGCGATCGCGGTCGGTACCGGTGCCGAAGTGCAGCGGCCGCTGGCCACTGTGGTCATCGGCGGCATCCTGTCGTCTACCGCACTGACGCTGCTCGTGCTGCCGGCGCTGTATCGCATCGCCCATGGACGCGAGAGGCGAATGGCGCCACCCGCGGAGACATTCGCTCCCGCCCATTGATCCTGTGTGGGGCGGAAGGGTACGAACCGCTGCGCTTTCGCCCGATAGACCCGATCCACCCGCGGTTCTCTACTTCGTCATGGAGGTCGCATGAAACACGCTTCTGTCATTGCAACGGTGATCGTCCTGGTGTCCTTCAGCGTCTTCGCCGCAGGCGGGCATGACCATGACAAGGGCCATGTGCCCCGACATGGCGGCATGGTGGCCGAAGTCAATGAAGTGGACTATGAACTCGTGGCTACGTGAACCCTGCTGCAACTCTACCTTCGCGATCATGGGAAGAGCGTTGCCGTCACCGGAGGCGCCGCAAGAGTCACTTTGCTGTCGGGTAAGGAAAGGATCGAAACCGCGCTATTGCCCGCCGTGGAGAAATTCGAGGTGCAAGGCCACTTCAAGATCATCCCCGGCATGAAGTTTGTGGCCGTGGTTGCCCTCCCCGGGCGGGGTGAGGCAACCGTGTGGTTCCGATTGCGATGACTTGACGCACCCATTGCGTCCGATGTGGGGTCAGCTCACGAAACGGAAAAATCGTACGCTAAGCCGGTCGTAGCGGCCCTAGATTTGCCACGCTCGGCTACGAGGAGGTTTGCGAAGCAACAGGATCAATACCGCCGAGTCTCGCGAGGAAGCGGACATAGACCAACTCGCTGAGCAACTCGACAAGAGTTTGCGTAACGACGATGGCAGGCAATACGGGTATGGCCCCAGGTACAGCGAGAGCAAGCGGCAACACGACAAGGGAATTTCGAGTGCCTGCGCTGAAAGCGATGGCTCGGCCGGCGGGGGCATCAAGGCGGAACAGCCGGCTGATGCTCCATCCGATCAGGGGGGCGATCACAGCAAAGGCGATATAGAAGGGAATCACACCCAAGGCCGCATCGGTCGCGGAGCCGAGCCGCGGCACCACGGCCGCGACGACGACGAATAGGACAAGGGCGGTCGCTGGTACCGGCAATAGACCAAGTGCCGCTGAGGTCTTTTCACCGGCCAGGCTTCGAGCCGCCCATAGTTGCACAAGCCCAGCAAGGGCGAGTGGAACCGCGATCAACCAGACGAAGGCATGAACGAACGGGCCGGGCTGCACGAGGGTTGCGGCATCGTTCCCGAGAAGCAGGCCGAGATAGACCGGCAGCAGCAGCATTTGCACAACCAGGAGCGCAGGGGTTGCCGCCAGTAGCAGCCGCGCATCGGCACGACCGAGGTGCGAGAACGTAACCACGTAGTCAATGCAAGGCGTCAGCAACACCAGCAGCACGCCAAGCCTCACCATAGGGTCCGATGGCAGGAATTGCACCAATACGGCCACCAAGAGCGGCGTTACGATGAAATTGGTAATGAGCAGTGCGGCAAGGAACCGGCCGCGACTGAAGGCCCGGCCAAGGTCGGCCAGGGGCACTTGCAGGAATGTCACGAACAGCATGAGTGCAAGCGCCGGGTTGACGCCACCCTCAAGCGCTGCCGTGCCGGGTACGAGCAAAGCGACAAGCGCAGCCAACACAACGGCCGCGAAGTAAATGCCGACTTGGTGCCTCTCGAATATTTCCCGGATGTCTTGCATGTCTGTATTTCGCTCCTTTGTGTCAATTTGAAGCATACCCTAACCTGGCGTCAGACCAGCCGACGCGAAAGCGTCAGGATAGACTTGCTTTCCGAATTGATTGACACACGCCACCAAGGGTCATAAATTTCTTCCTGACACATTGTCCTCAGGAGTACACCTTGAACGGTCAGCGCATCGGCTACGTCCGCGTCAGCAGCTTCGACCAGAACCCGGAACGCCAGCTCGAGCAGGTTTCGGTGGACCGGCTGTTCACTGATAAGGCGTCGGGCAAGGACACCCAGCGTCCTGAGCTGGAACGGCTGCTCGCCTTCGTGCGCGAGGGCGACACCGTGGTGGTGCACAGCATGGACCGCCTGGCGCGCAACCTCGATGATCTGCGCCGCCTGGTGCAAAAGCTCACCCAGCGCGGCGTGCGCATCGAATTCGTCAAGGAGAGTCTGACCTTCACCGGTGAGGACTCGCCGATGGCGAACCTCATGCTGTCGGTGATGGGCGCGTTCGCCGAGTTCGAGCGGGCGCTCATCCGCGAGCGGCAGCGCGAAGGGATCGCGCTCGCCAAGCAGCGCGGAGCCTATCGGGGGCGCAAGAAGTCTCTGAACAGCGAAAAGATCGAGGAACTGAAACGGCGCATCGCGGCGGGCGAGCAGAAAGCCAAGCTCGCCCGCGAGTTCGGCATCAGCCGCGAAACGCTTTACCAGTACATGCGAGAAACCTGACCATGCCTCGCCGTTCGATCCTGTCCGCTGCCGAGCGCGAAAGCTTGCTGGCGTTGCCCGATACACAAGACGAACTCATCCGACACTACACCTTCAGCGAATCCGACCTGTCACTGATCCGCCAGCGGCGCGGTGAGGCCAACCGCCTGGGTGTCGCGGTGCAGTTGTGTTTGCTGCGCTTCCCCGGTCAGGGCCTGTTACCGGACGCTGAGGTGCCGAGGCCCCTGCTGCAATGGATCGAACGGCACCTGCGACTCGATCCGGCATGTTGGCCGCAATATTCCGAACGGGAGGAGACCCGGCGCGAACACCTGCTCGAACTGCGGGCGTACCTGGACATGGAGCCGTTCGGCTTGGGGCACTATCGCCAGGCTGTTCATGCCACGACCGCACTGGCCTTGCAGACCGACAAGGGCATCGTGCTGGCCGGCAGTGTCCTCGACTCCCTGCGGCACCAACACATCATCTTGCCGACACTCGATGTGATCGAGCGCGTCTGCGCCGAGGCGATCACCCGCGCCAACCGGCGCATCTACGACGCCTTGGCCGAACCGCTGTCGGACGCGCATCGCCGCCGCCTCGACGATCTGCTCAAGCGCCGCGAGAACGGCAAGGCGACCTGGCTGGCCTGGCTGCGCCAGTCACCGGCCAAGCCGAACTCGCGGCACATGCTTGAACACATCGGACGCCTCAAGGCATGGCAGGCGCTCGATCTGCCTTCCGGTATTGAGCGCCTGGTACACCAGAACCGCTTGCTGAAGATCGCTCGCGAGGGCGCCCAGATGACGCCCGCCGACCTCGCCAAGTTCGAGCCGCAGCGCCGCTACGCCACCTTGGTAGCGCTCGCCATCGAGGGCATGGCCACCGTCACCGACGAAATCATCGACCTGCACGATCGCATCCTGGGCAAGCTTTTCAACGCCGCCAAGAACAAGCATCAACAGCAGTTTCAGGCATCCGGCAAGGCGATCAACGCCAAGGTGCGCCTGTTCGGCCGCATCGGCCGGGCGCTGATCGAGGCCAAACAGGCGGGCAGCGATCCGTTCGCCGCCATCGAGGCGGTCATGTCGTGGGACGCCTTCACGGAGAGCGTCACCGAGGCGCAGCGGCTCGCGCAGCCCGAGGACTTCGATTTCCTGCACCGCATCGGCGAGCACCACGCCACGCTGCGCCGCTACGCGCCGGAATTCCTCGACGTGCTCAAGCTGCGAGCCGCGCCTGCCGCCAAGGATATGCTCGACGCCATCGAGGTGCTGCGCGGCATGAACCGCGACAACGCCCGCAAGGTGCCCGCCGATGCGCCGACCGACTTCATCAAGCCGCGCTGGCAGAAGCTGGTGATGACCGACACCGGCATCGACCGGCGCTACTACGAGTTGTGCGCGCTGTCGGAGCTGAAGAACGCGCTGCGCTCCGGCGACATCTGGGTACAAGGCTCGCGCCAGTTCAAGGACTTCGAGGACTACCTGGTGCCGCCCGCGAAATTCGTCAGCCTCAAGCAGGCCAGCGAATTGCCGCTGGCCGTGGCCACCGACTGCGATCAGTACCTGCGTGACAGGCTGACACTGTTGGAAACGCAGC
>JAKLLJ010000082.1:0-272 GCA_023150215.1 Thauera sp.
AATTCATCGAGGCGAGCGCGGCGGAGGATCGCCTGCAGCGCAACGAGCGGAAGGCTGCACTCGAGCGCGAAGCGGCGATGGCCGGCAAGCTCCTGCGCCTGTCGGGCGTGCTCGGCGTGCTCGGCGCTCTGGCCGGGCTGTTCGGCGTATTCGCGGTCCTTGCCAAGGAGCAAGCCGACGCCAGCCGGGTGCAGGCGCACGCGCTCAAGCTCGTTGCAGACGCGCGAGCGGCATACTTCACGGGCGCGCCGGGGGCCCTGCAGAGCTCATTG
>JAKLLJ010000082.1:282-11290 GCA_023150215.1 Thauera sp.
CCGGTCGGGACAACCCCGAAGCGATCATTACGCTGCGACGCACCACCGGCTCACCAGTGCGCGTCCATACGACCGAGCTCCGCGCATCCGGGAATACACAGCCGGGCTCCGCGGGCGATGCCCTTTTGCCGCGATTCACGCTCGGCAAGGCAAGCTTCGACATGCAGGGCAGAGCCGTCGCGATCCCCGGGAGCGGGGGCGCAGAGCTCCGCAGGCTCGACGCCAGCGAAGCGGGAAAGGCCGGAGCACTGCTCATCGTGCCTGGCGACAGCGAGTCGGCCGTGCGTGCGGCACGTTTCCTGCCACCCCGGGGCGAGCGCATCTTCACCCTCCACGCCGATGACGTCGTCCGCATCTGGCGCACGGTCGATCGCGAAGCGCTGCACGCCCTCGATCATGGCGGCGGCCGGATCAGTGCTGCGGAAGCGGACGCGGCCGGCACGCGCCTGCTGACCGCGGGGCGCAACGCACAGGGCGATGGCGAAGCCCGGCTGTGGGACCTGGGCAATGGCCAGCGCGTCGACCTCCGCCCTCTAAGGTACGCGGATGACGCCATCCTCCATGCGGTCTTCAGCCCGGATGGAAAGCAGATCCTGACCCTGGCCGAGGGCGGCTATGCCACGGTATGGGATGCGCTCAGCGGCATCGCCGTGAAGGAGCTCGCGTTCGAGCGCATCGTCGGTGAATCCGGCACGTCCTCGGAGCGCCGTGCCTCCAGCTGCAGCGCAGCGGTCAAGGCCGGCATCAGCTTCAGCCCCGATGGACATGCCCTGGCCGTTCTCGACCGCGCCGGCCGTGGCACCCTGTTCGATACCGCCGCATATGCGCTCGGCACGCGCACGGGCTGGCAGCTGCCGGCCCATGAGCGCTTCTGCTCGCTCGCTTGGAGCCACGACGGATCGCGCCTCGCGGTGGCGACCAGCGAAGGCCGGGTACGGATCTGGGACGCACTTCGGGGCCGTCGCCTCCCCAACTTGCCGCGCAATGCGGAGTGGGCACAAACCGTCGTCTTCCACCCGAGCGACGCGGATATCCTGCTCACTTCGGGCGGTGAGCGCGGCGTCGCCTTCTGGCACCTCGGTGGTGACGGCACGCAACGCGCCCCGATCCAGATCGACCTGCTGCGCGACCCGAGCCTGATCCACGAGGCCGTCTTCTCGCCCGACGGCACGCGCCTGCTCACCTTGGCGGAGGACGATGCCCTGCGCCTCTGGCAACTCCCCGATCACGGCGAGCGCAGCACCGCCTTCGAGAGCCTCGCACCGCAGCAAGTCGCCGACCCGCAAGTCGGCGCGCTGCGTGCCCGTGCCGACGGCAGCACCGCGGCGGCTCTGCGCCTGCAGCTCGGCGACCTGCAGGCGGGCTGCCATCCGCTGGCACGCGCCCCCGATGGCGGGCGCGTCGCGCTTGCCTGCACGCGAAGCGAAGCGCAGGGTCGTGCGGTGAGCCATGAGCTCAAGCTGGTGACCGAGGGCGAATCTGTGGTGGTGTGGTCCCCTGCGCAGCCGATCGCAGTGGCGGCCTTCGACCGGAGCGGGCAACGCATCGCGCTCGCGCTCGAAAACGGCATGCTTCACATGCTCGAGCTCTCCGGCGGTCGGAGCCGCGAGCTCGGCAGTTCTCGCCTCGAGCCCACACGCCGGCGCGGCGAGCACGGCGGGCGAATTGCCGACCTGCAGTTCAACGGCGACGGCACTCTGCTCGCGACCGCTGCAAGCGACGGAACGATTCGGATACTCGATCGCGCCAACCTGCGCCAGCTCGCCGTCGCATCCCTGCCGGGCGCGCCCGCCGCCTTGGCTTTCGCCGACAATGACCGCCGCGTCCTCGCATTGGTCGGGGATCGGCTGGTCGCATGGCGCTGCCCTGTGTGCGGCTCGGTGGACGACCTCATCGAACGCGCGCAGGCGCTGCTTGCCGAGAGTGGATCTGCGCCGCCCGCGACCACCTCGGCGCCGCGCTGATCGGCATGCCCCCGCTCAGAACTCCGCGGCGCGCTTGACGCGACGCTGGCGCACGCCCTCGGCGAGAATGTCGAGCACCTCGATGCTGTCTTCCCAGCCGATGCAGGCGTCGGTGATGCTCTTGCCGTACTCGAGGTCCTTGCCGGGAACGAGGTCCTGGCGGCCTTCCTTGAGATGGGATTCGACCATCACGCCCATGATGCGGTCGTCGCCGGCGGCGAGCTGGCTGGCCACGTCCTTCGCCACCTCGATCTGCAGGCGGTGCTGCTTGCGGCTGTTGCCGTGCGAGAAATCGACCATGACCTTATTGCACACGCCCGCCGCCGCGAGCGCATTCGAGGCCGCGTCGACGCTCTCGGCGTCGAAGTTGGGCTCCTGGCCGCCACGCAGGATGGCGTGGCAGTCCTCGTTGCCGCGGGTGGATACGATCGCCGAATGGCCGGCCTTGGTCACCGACAGGAAATGGTGCGGCGCCTGCGCCGCCTTGATCGCGTCGGCGGCGATGCGCAGGTTGCCGTCGGTGCCGTTCTTGAAGCCCACCGGGCACGACAGGCCGGAGGCGAGCTCGCGGTGCACCTGGCTCTCGGTGGTGCGCGCGCCGATCGCGCCCCACGCGATCAGGTCGGCGATGTACTGCGGGGTGATCATGTCGAGGAACTCGGTGCCGGCGGGCAGGCCGAGCTCGTTGACCTCCCACAGCAGCTTGCGCGCGAGGCGCACGCCGTCGTTGATGCGGAAGCTGTTGTCGAGCCCGGGGTCGTTGATCAGCCCTTTCCAGCCCACGGTGGTGCGCGGTTTCTCGAAGTACACCCGCATCACGACCAGCAGGTCGTCCTTGACCCGCCCGGCCTCGGCCTTGAGCTTGTGTGCATACTCGATCGCCGCCTTGGGGTCATGGATCGAGCACGGCCCGATCACCACCAGCAGACGGTCGTCGGCACCGTACAGGATGCGGTGGATTGCCTGGCGCGCCTCGTAGGAGACTTCGGCGGCCTTGGGCGTGGCGGGAAACTCGCGCAGCACGTGCGCGGGCGGCACGAGTTCCTTGATTTCCTGGATGCGGACGTCGTCGATGTGGACTTTGATGGAGGCGGACATGCGGAGCTCTTCGTCGAATCTTTGCTTGGGCGGCCGATTCTAGCGGAAACCCGCGCCGCGCTGGCCCCTGCGCAGCGCATGAGTGCCATGCATTGAACCGATCGGCGTTTCCGGCGTCTGTTCGTGCACAAGCGGCTGCAGACCGCAACGGTAAGGCCCGCGCTACCTGCGGGGCCGCCGCCCCCGACCCCGAGAGCCCCCATGCTGATCAAGAAACCTGCGGACATCCTGCCGTCCGAAATCACCCCGCAGCGCCTGTTCGAGCGCAGGCGAGAATTCATCAGCCGCAGCGGCACCGGCCTGCTCGCCGGTGCTGCGCTCTGGCACGGCCTGCCCTCGAGCGCACGCGCGACGACCAAGCTCCAGACCGCGCCCTCCGCGCTCAGCACCACCGAGCCACTGAGCGACCGCGACGCGGTCACCGGCTACAACAACTTCTACGAGTTCGGCACCGACAAGGCCGACCCCGCGCGCAACGCACACAAGATGGCGCTGCGACCGTGGACGGTGAGCGTCGAGGGCATGGTCGGCAAGCCGCGCCGTTTCGACATCGACGAGTTGCTGCGCGTGGCGCCACTGGAAGAACGCATCTATCGTCTGCGCTGCGTCGAGGCGTGGTCGATGGTGGTGCCCTGGGTCGGTTTTCCGCTCGCGGCGCTGTTGAAGCAGGTCGAGCCGCTGGGCAGCGCGAAGTATGTCGAGTTCGTCACCCACTACGACCCCAGGATCATGATCCGCGACGTGATCGACTGGCCCTACACCGAGGGCCTGCGCCTGGACGAGGCGCTGCACCCGCTGACCCTGCTCGCTGTCGGCGTGTACGGCGAAACGCTGCCCGGCCAGAACGGCGCGCCGCTGCGCCTGGTGGTGCCGTGGAAGTACGGCTTCAAGAGCGCCAAGTCGATCGTCACCATCCGCCTCACCGACAAGGAGCCGGCCACGGCGTGGAACAAGTTCGCGCCATCGGAGTACGGTTTCTACTCCAACGTGAACCCGGAGGTCCGCCATCCGCGCTGGAGCCAGGCGACCGAGCGCCGCATCGGTGAACTGCGCAAGCGCCCGACGCAGATGTTCAACGGCTACGCCGAGCAAGTGGCCAGCCTCTACCAAGGCATGGACCTGAAGAAGTTCTATTGAGCGCGACCTCTATCCCTCCTCTCCACGACCGATGAACCTGTCCCTGAGAAACCCTTCCACCGCCACGATCACGGCCTTCAAGGTGATCGTGTTCGTGCTCTGCCTGCTGCCTGCGGCCAATCTGGTGCTCGGCTGGCAAGCGGATGCGCTCGGCGCCAATCCGATCGAGACCATCACCCGCGCGAGCGGTGAATGGACACTGCGCCTGCTGCTGATCACGCTGGCCGTGACGCCGCTGCGCCGCCTGAGCGGCCTGCACTGGCTGCTGCGCCTGCGTCGGATGCTGGGGCTGTTCGTGTTCGCGTACGCCTTCGCGCACCTGGCGATCTATCTTTGGCTGGATCAGTTTTTCGACTGGAATGCGATCGCGCTCGACATCCTCGACCGCCCCTTCATCACCGTGGGCTTCACCGCCTTCGTGCTGCTGATCCCGCTCGCCGCGACCTCCAACAGTTTCGCGATCCGTCGCCTGGGCGGGCGACGCTGGCAGGCGCTGCACCGCTCGGTGTATGCGATCGCGATCTTCGCCGTGGTGCACTTCTGGTGGCTGGTCAAGGCCGACATCAGCCGGCCGCTGCTCTACGCGACCATCCTCGCCGTCCTGCTCGGCCTGCGCGGCTGGTGGCGGGAACTGGAGCGCCGCCGCCAACTCTCGGTGCCGCCGCCCGCCAAGCACCTGGAGAAGAAGATGATCCGGCTGGTGCCGCGGCAGTAGGGCCTTTCGTACCTGATGTGCGCGACCTCCGCCGCACCTGCAAGGAGCCCTCGAAGCGCGCAGGACGCGCAGGGGTCGTTGCAGGAGCGCCGGCAGGCGCGAACCGGGGCGGCGCAGATGGCGGCGCACTTGCGGGCTGGATCGCCGTGTTCGCGCCTGCCGGCGCTCCTACATGAGAGCCCGTCGCGCCTCCCGTGGAGGAGCGCCGGCAGGCGCGAACGGGCGCCCGGTACTTCCCGCACGCATCCAGGACACGCTGCGGGAGGGAGACTGCTCCACAGCAGGCGGAGCAACGCCGAACTTCAGCGCTCCATGACGCCCAGCCGCCACAGCGAGGTTATTTCCGCCGCACGCGCCGCGTGCAGAGGATCGTCCTCGTCGCTCGCCTTGCCATGACGCGGGCGGATGTCCTCGCGGCCGATCACGTAAAGCCCGGCGGCCTCGATCCAGCCGAGCAACTCGGCACGGCTGCGCAGGCCGAGGTGTTCGGCGAGGTCGGACAGGATCAGCCAGCCCTCGCCACCCTCCTCCAGATGCGCTGCCAGCCCGGCAAGGAAGCCACGCAACATGCGGCTGTCGGGGTCGTACACCGCATGCTCGATCGCCGAAGCCGGCTTGGCCGGCACCCAGGGCGGGTTGCACACCACCAGCGCTGCGCGCCCGGGCGGGAACAGGTCGGCCTGCATCAGCTCGACGCGCCCGGCCCCGACCCCAGGCACGGACGCGGGCGCGCCGGCCAGCATGCCGAGGCGCAGGAGATTCGCGCGCGCACAACCGAGCGCCCGCGGCGAAACATCGGTGGCGACCACCTTGCGCACGCCGCGGCGCGCCAGCACGGCGGCGATGACGCCGGTGCCGGTGCCGATGTCGAAGGCGAGCGGGGTCGCCGGCAGCGGCACGCGCGCGACGAGGTCGAGATACTCGCCGCGGATCGGCGAATACACGCCGTACCAGGGATGGATGCGATCGCCAAGCGCCGGCACCAGCACGCCCTTGCGCCGCCACTCGTGGGCGCCGATCAGACCGAGCAGTTCGCGCAGCGACATCACGAAGGGGGCGTCGGCCAGATCCGCATCCGGCGTGGCGGCGACCGCCTCGGCGAGCACCTCGACCACCGCGGGCGCGCGCCGCAGCGGGATCTGCGCACCAGCTTCGAAGGGAATCAGCAGCATGCCAAGCGTGCGTGCGCGCTGCGCCTGCGCCATGCGGTGCAGGTGGAAGGCCTCGGCGGCGGACGCGGGCGCCTTGGCGCGCTTGCGCGGGCGGGCATCGGCGCGCCGCGCCATCGCCTGCAGCAACTGGCGGGCGTTGTGATAGTCGCCGCGCCATAGCAGCGCGCTGCCCTCGCAGGCCAGGCGCCACGCGGCGTCGGCCTTCATGGTGTCGTCGGCCACCACCACCCGGCGCGGCGGGGCTTGGCCGCTCTCCGAACGCCAGCGGACGTGGCAATGGCGCGGCGTGCCCGCGGTGCCCGCGGCCTCCTCCCATACCAGTTGCGGTGCATCCGCCGGTGCGCGAGGCGCTTGCGGGAGCGGCTTGTCGAGGGCCCCCCGCCCCCCGGTGGCGTGGGCGGCGAGGTCAGTGTTGGCGGCGTCAGCGCCCCGGCCCGCGGTGTCGTCCACGGTCGCTCAGCCCTGCTTCGGCCGGATCGCGCTCTTCGGCCGGAAGGCCTTGATCACCGCGTCGTCGGTCTCGATATAAGGGCCGCCAACGAGGTCGATGCAGTACGGCACCGCGGCGAAGATGCCAACGTGACGCACGCTGCCGTCGGCCTCGCGCACACCTTCAAGCGTTTCGCGGATCGACTTGGGCTGGCCGGGGAGGTTGATGATCAGGCACTGGCCGCGAATCACCGCGACCTGCCGCGACAGGATCGCGGTGGGCACGAAGTTGAGGCTGATGCGGCGCATCTCCTCGCCGAAGCCGGGCATCTCCTTGTCGGCGATGGCGAGCGTGGCCTCGGGGGTGACGTCGCGCACCGCCGGGCCGGTGCCGCCGGTGGTGAGCACCAGCTTGCAGCCGGCGGTATCGACCAGCTCGACCAGGGTGCGCTCGATCTGCGCACGCTCGTCGGGGATGAGCCGGGTCTCGGCGCTCCAGGGCGAAGTGAGCGCCCGCCCCAGCCAGTCTTTCAGCGCAGGGATGCCCTGGTCTTCGTAGGTGCCTTCGGAGGCGCGGTCGCTGATCGACACCAGGCCGATGCGGATGTGTTCATTCATGAGGTCGGTCTCTGCGCGGAGGGGTCGGGTTGGGTGAGGGATTCGATCGCCCGGCCTCGCGCACCGGGGCGCGGCAGCCTCATTCGCCGCCACGCTCCGCCTCGTCGGCCGCAGCGGCCTCTGCCGCCGCTTCCTCTGCGGCATCCTGCGCGGTCTGCAACTCGCGCAGCACCCGGAAGATCTCGCGGAAGGACTTAGGCGGTTTGGCGGCCTCGCGCTCCTTGAGCGCGTTGCGGCGCAAGGTGCGCAGGTATTGCAGGTCGGCCTCGGCCCAGGTCTCGGCGATGGTGCCGAGGGTCTGCTCGTCCTCGAGCAACTGCTCGCGCAGGCGCTCGAGGCGATGCATCTTCGCGATCTCGGCAGCGGAGTTGCCCGCAAAGACTTCGAGCTGGGCCTGGATCGGCGCGGGATCGACCTTGCGCATCAGCTTGCCGACGTACTGCAGCTGGCGGCGGCGGGCCTCCATCTTGAAGCCTTGCGCTGCCCGAATCGCCTCGTAGAGGCTTTCGGGCAGCGGCACCTTCTTGAGGCGCTCGGGCGACAGCGCGACGAGCTGCTCGCCGAGGTCCTGCAGCGCATGCATGTCGCGCTTGCGGCTGCTCTTGCTCGGCGGCTCGAGGAAGTCCTCCTCGTCTTCGGGGGCGGATGGGTCTTGACGGCGCGAATCTGGACGCATTGCGTGCGGGGGGTCTGGCTTGATCGGGTTAAGATTATAGCCTTTGCACGCACCCGGCCCGTCCATGTCCAGCCAAGGCTTTTCCTTCTCGCCGGCGCACCTCGCCGAAATCGCCACCGACATCATCAAGTACGCAAGACGACGCGGCGCCTCGTCGTGCGAAACCGACGTCTCCGAGGGCTTCGGTCAATCCGTTGCGGTGCGCAGGGGCGAGGTCGACACCATCGAGTACAACCGCGACAAGGGCGTGGGCGTCACCGTCTATCTCGGCCAGCAGCGCGGCTACGCGAGCACCTCCGACTTTTCCAAGAAGGCGCTCAGATCCACCGTGGATGCGGCGCTGTCGATCGCCGGCTTCACCGCACCCGACCCCTGCGCCGGCCTCGCCGACGCGGCGCTGATGGCGAAGGACATGCCCGAGCTCGACCTCTTCCATCCCTGGAACATCGAGGTCGGCGAAGCGATCGAGCTCGCTCGTCGCTGCGAGGACGCCGCCTTCGCGGTCAGCCCGAAGATCAGCAACTCCGAGGGCGCCAGCACCTCGATCCAGCAGTCGCATTTCGTGTCGGCCAACAGCCACGGCTTCGTCGGCGGCTATGCCACCACCCGCCACGGCCTGTCGTGCTCGGTAATCGCCGGCGAGGGCGACGCCATGCAGCGCGAATACTGGTACGACTCGCGGCGCGATGCGGCCGAGCTGATGCCGGCCGCGGACATCGGCCGCCTCGCCGGCGAACGTGCACTCGCACGCCTGGGCGCAAAGAAGATCCGCACCTGCGAGGTGCCGGTGATCTTCGAGGCGCAGCTCGCAGTGGCATTAATCGGCAACTTCGTGCAGGCGGTGAGCGGCGGCGCGCTGTATCGCAAGTCGAGCTTCCTGCTCGACAGCCTCGGCCAGCAGGTGTTCTCGCCGGCGGTGAGCATCGCCGAGCGCCCGCACCTCAAGAAGGCCTTTGGCTCCAGCCCCTTCGACAGCGACGGCGTCGCCACCCACAACCGCGAGGTGGTGAGCGCGGGTGTGCTGAACGGCTATTTCCTCTCCGCCTATTCGGCACGCAAGCTCGGCATGCAGACCACCGGCAACGCCGGCGGCTCGCACAACCTGATCGTCAAGCCGGGTGAGCACGACCTCGCCGGGTTGATCCGGCAGATGGACCGCGGCCTGCTCGTCACCGAGTTGCTCGGCCACGGCGTGAATTACGTCACGGGCGATTATTCGCGCGGTGCGGCAGGCTTCTGGGTGGAGAAAGGCCGCATCAAGCACGCCGTCGAGGAAATCACCATCGCTGGCAACCTGCGCGACATGTTCCGCGCCATCGTCGCCGTCGGCAACGACGCCCTCCCGCGTGGCGCCAAGCTGTGCGGCTCGGTGCTGATCGAGCGCATGAAGGTCGCCGGACGCTGAGCACCCTTCCCCGAAACCTGGCGCACGAGGCGCCGAGCGCCGCCCGCCGCACGGCCCGGGCCCACATAATCGATCGCTGTTAAACACACACGCACCCTGAAGGAGAAACCGTGGAACGTCGTTCATTCCTCAAGAAGGCGGGCACCAGTCTGGCCGCCGGCGCCGCCGCTGGCGTCGCCTCGACCGCCGCCATTGCCGCCCCCGCGGTGCAGACGGGCCTGCCCGAGATCAAGTGGCGCATGACCTCGAGCTTCCCCAAGAGCATCGACACCCTCTACGGTAGCGCGGAGCTTCTCGCCAACCGCCTGCGCGAGATCACCGGCGGCAAGTTCGACATCCGCATCTTCCCGGCCGGCGAGATCGTCCCCGGCCTGCAGGCGCTCGACGCCGTGCAGCAGGGCACGGTCGAGATGTGCCACTCGTGCTCGTACTACTACGTCGGCAAGGACAAGACCTTCGCCTTCGGCACCGCCGTGCCCTTCGGCATGAACGCCCGCCAGATGGACGCCTGGGTCATCGGCGGCGGTGGCCAGGAGCTGCTCGACGAGTTCTACGGCAACTACAACGTGTACTCCTTCCTCGGTGGCAACACCGGTGTGCAGATGGGCGGCTGGTATCGCAAGCAGATCAACACCCTGGAAGACATCAAGGGTCTGAAGATCCGCATCGCGGGCATCGCCGGCGAGATCATGTCGCGCATGGGCGCGATCCCGCAGCAGATCGCCGGCTCGGACATCTACCCCTCGCTCGAGAAGGGCACCATCGACGCCGCCGAGTGGGTCGCCCCCTACGACGACGAGAAGCTCGGCTTCTACAAGGTCGCGCCCCACTACTACTCGCCGGGCTGGTGGGAGCCGGGCCCGGTGGTGCACTTCTATGTGAACAAGGCCGAGTGGGACAAGCTGCCCAAGGAATACCAGGCCGCCTTCCGCGCCGCCTCGCGCGAGGCGCACATCCAGATGACCGCGATGTACGACCACAAGAACCCGCAGGCGCTCGCCCGCCTGCTCGCGCAGGGCGTCAAGCTGCAGAACTTCTCCAACGAGATCATGAAGAAGGCCTTCGACATCTCGCGCGAGCTGTACGCCGAGGAGGCTGCGAAGAACCCGGCGTGGGCCAAGATCTACGCCGAGTTCGAGAAGTACCGCAAGTCGCAGAACGCGTGGTTCAGCGTCGCCGAGGCGGGCTTCGACCGCTTCATGCAGTCGGTGCGCTGACGGGCTTCAGGCTTCAGGCGCAAAAAAAGCCGGGCATGCCCGGCTTTTTTCATGGTGCGCGCGCTCAGTCGCCCTGCAGTTGCCGCATCAGGTCGGCGTTCGAATCGCCCGCCGCTGCGGCCCCGCCGCCGCCCTGCAGCAGTTGCTCGAGGTCGAGTTCCTGCTGCTGCGCCGGCTTGGCGCCCGCGTCGCCGTAGGACACCAGGCCGGGGAAGGCGATGATGAGGCCGACCATGATGAGCTGGATGATCACGAAGGGCACCGCACCCCAGTAGATCGATGCGGTCCTCACCTTCTCGGAGGCCACCGAGCGCAGGAAAAAGAGCGCGAAGCCGAAGGGCGGATGCAGGAAGGAGGTCTGCATGTTCACCGCCAGCAGCACGCCGAACCAGATCAGGTCGATGCCGAGCTTGTCCGCCACCGGCGCGAGCAGGGGCACGATGATGAAGGCGAGCTCGAAGTAGTCGAGGAAGAAGGCGAGCACGAAGACGAGCAGGTTCACCGCGACCAGGAAGCCGGTCTGCCCGCCCGGCAGCGAGGTCATCAGGTGCTCGACCCAGAGGTCGCCGTTGACACC
>JAKLLJ010000083.1:0-331 GCA_023150215.1 Thauera sp.
CATTTTGCGTTCCATATAAAGAATTGCGGGCTTGCGCCCCGAAGTGCAGGAACGATCAAGAAACGTAATCAGGGAGGCATCAAACCGACACGCGTTCTCTTGGAACACGCTGGCAACCACACCAACAACCACTGCTTGAATCGACTGCGAGCGGCACGATACACGGTTTTTTCGGGGTGCGTGAAATTTTTTTCGGATGGCATCAGGAAAACCTTTGCGCGCCCGGGCAGCGCCGGAACGCGCGCGGCGGGCGCTGCGCCTGCGGTGGGCGCTTCGTGGCGGGAGCGGGCGCAGGAGTGGGCGCGGGAGCGGCGCAGGTGGGATAATCCGC
>JAKLLJ010000083.1:341-11221 GCA_023150215.1 Thauera sp.
TTTGCGCGGATGCGTGAACTTATTTTTCAGTTCGATCGCATGCGGCGTGCGCGTGGGGCGCGTGCCGGCGTCCGGCAGTGGGATAATCCGCCCCCCGACAGCCAACGCAGGTTTCTCCATGCCCATCCAGTGGTTCCCCGGACACATGGCCTCGGCGCGCAAGAAGGCGGCCGAAGCGATGGCCATGACCGACGTCGTCATCGAGGTCACCGACGCGCGCCTGCCCGAGGCCAGCAGCAACCCGATGATTGGCGAGCTGCGCCGCTTCCGCAACCGCCCCTGCCTGAAGCTGCTCAACAAGTCCGACCTCGCCGACCCTGAGGTGACTCGCGCGTGGATGGATTTCTACAACGCTCAGCCCGGCGTCCGCGCGGTCGCCATTTCGGCGAAGAACCCGGCTGAGGTGGCGCGGATCCCGGCCTTGTGCGGGCAGCTCGCACCGCACCGCGACGATGGCGTCAAGCCCTTGCGGATGATGATCATGGGCATCCCCAATGTCGGCAAATCGACGCTCATGAATGCGCTGCTCAAGCGCAAGGTCGCCAAGGTCGGCGACGAGCCGGCGGTGACCAAGCACCAGCAGACGCTGGACCTCGGCCCCGGCATGACGCTGACCGACACGCCCGGCATGATGTGGCCGAAGATCGCACACGATGCTGACGGCTACATGCTTGCCGCCAGCCACGCAATCGGCCGCAATGCCGTGATCGACGAGGAAGTCGCCGCCTTCCTCGGCGAGATCCTGCTCGCGCGCTACCCCGATCGCCTGAGCGCACGCTACCGGCTCGAGGCGGCGGCCCTGGCGGCGATGGACGGCCCGGCGCTGATCGAGGCGGTGGGGCGCCGCCGCGGCTGCCTGGTGAAGGGCGGTGGGCTCGATCTCGAGAAGGCGGCGCTGATCCTGCTGCAGGAGTATCGCGACGGTGCGCTCGGCCGCATCAGCTTGGAGACGCCGGCGACCCGTGCGTGCATGATCGCCGACGCGCAGGCCGCAGCGCAGGCGGCGCAGGAGGAGGATGCCGAGCCGGCGCAGGGCGAGGCGGACGAGGGCGGGGATGGCGGAAATGGAGGGGGCGACGGCGATTGAGCCGCCGCCGGCGTAGGCACGATCGCGAACCCGTGCCGGCCTTGTCCGCCGGCGTTGCGCAGCGCGTGTCCAGCCGGCGTCGGCCGCCCCCGCTGCGGCGCGCTGGCGAGCGGCACCGCGGCCCGGGCCGCGTGTTTGGTATCATTGCGGCCAAGTTGTTCCCCCACAGGAGTTCCATGAGCGCTTTGCCAGCCTCCGGGCTGCACGCCCTCAATGTCGACCTGCACTGCCATTCCACCGTTTCCGACGGCTGGCTCGAGCCGCAAGCACTGGTGCTGCGCGCGCTCGCCAATGGCGTGGATCTGCTCGCGCTGACCGATCATGATGAACTCGGCGGCATCGCCGAGGCGCAGCGTGCGGCGCTGGCGCACGGACTCGCGTTCGTGGCGGGGGTCGAGATTTCGGTCTTGTTCGCGGGCGAAACCGTCCATATCGTCGGCCTCGGCGTCGATCCGCGCTGTCCGACGCTGGGTGGCGGCCTGGCCGAGCTGCGTGCGGGGCGCGATGCGCGTGCGCGCAGGATCGGCGACGAGCTCGCGCGCATCGGCATCGGCGGCGCGTTCGAAGGCGCACTGCGCTTTGCGCGCAACCCGACGCTGGTGAGCCGCGCGCATTTCGCCCGTCATCTGGTGGCGAGCGGGGTGATGCCCGACGTCAAGACCGTCTTCGACCACTATCTGGTGCGCGGCAAGCCGGGCTTCGTCGAGCACCGCTGGGCAGCGCTGGAGGACGCCGTGGCATGGATCCGCGCCGCCGGCGGCATTGCGGTGGTCGCTCATCCGGCGCGCTATCGGCTGTCGACCGCCGACATGGGGCAGCTCTTCGACCGCTTCGTGGCCGCGGGCGGCGAGGCGGTCGAGGTGGTGTCCGGCGCGCACAGCGAGGACGAGATGCGCCGCTTCGCCACCGTCGCGCGCCAGCGCGGCCTGCTCGCCTCGCGCGCTTCCGATTTTCATGGCGAGCACGAGAGTGCGGTCGATCTCGGCCGCTGCAACCCGCTGCCGCCCGATCTCGCGCCGGTCTGGAGCCGCCTGGCGGCCACCGCCGCGGCGCAGGCCGCCGCCGCCGCTCGCGCGGCACTTTGAGCATTCGATCATGGCCCAGTATTTCTCGCTCCATCCCGAACAGCCGCAGGCGCGCCTGGTGCGCCAGGCCGCAGAGATCATCCGCGCCGGCGGCCTGGTCGCGCTGCCCACCGACTCCGCCTATGCGCTCGTGTGCCAGGTCGGCGACGCCGCGCTGCTCGAGCGCATCCGCCGCATCCGCGGTGTCGACGAGCGTCACCACTTCACCCTGATGTGCCGCGACCTCTCCGAGATCGGCACCTACGCCCGCGTCGACAACAGCCAGTACCGGCTCTTGAAGGCGGTCACGCCCGGCCCCTACACCTTCATCCTCGAAGGTACCAAGGAGCTGCCGCGGCGCGTGCTGCATCCCAAGCGCAAGACGATCGGCCTGCGTGTGCCCGAGCATGCGGTGGTGTCGGCGCTGCTCGCCGAGATCGACGGCCCGCTGCTCACCTCCACGCTGATCCTGCCTGGCGAGGAGCTGCCGCTGACCGACGCCGAGGCGATCCGCGATCGTCTGGGCAAGCAGGTGGAACTCGTCATCGAGGCGGGCTACTGCGGTCCGGAGGCGACCACGGTGATCGACCTGACCTCGGGTGCGCCCGCGCTGGTGCGTGTCGGACGCGGCCCGCTCGAGCCCTTCGGCCTGTAGAATCCAGCGTTTGCCACCGAGCCTGCGATGGATTCGCTGATCTCCACCCTGGCCATCTGGGCCTTGCCGGTCGTGCTTGCGATCACCCTGCACGAGGCCGCACACGGCTATGTCGCGCGCCACTTCGGCGACCCGACCGCCCACCTCGCCGGGCGCATCACGCTCAATCCGCTGCGCCACATCGACCCGGTGGGCACCATCCTCGTGCCCGCGGGCATCCTCGCGCTGAGCGCGCTCGCCGGCGCGGGCGGGATCCTGTTCGGCTGGGCCAAGCCGGTGCCGGTCAACTTCGGCCGCCTGCGCAACCCCAAGGGCGACATGCTGTGGGTGGCCGCGGCGGGGCCGTTCGTGAACTTCCTGATGGCGCTCGGCTGGGCGCTGCTTTTTCGTCTCGCTGCCGGTGCCGAGCCGGGCGCGTATTCGCTGGCGCTGCTGAAGATGGCCGATGCCGGCATCCAGATCAACGTGGTGCTGATGGCGCTCAACCTGCTGCCGATCCCGCCGCTCGACGGCGGCCGCATCGCCGTCAGCCTGCTGCCTGACCGCCTCGCCTGGCAGTACGCGCGGCTCGAGCCCTACGGCTTTCCGATCCTGCTCGTGCTGTTGTTCACAGGTGTGCTCGGCACCCTGCTGTGGCCGCTGATCGCCGCCTTCCGCTACCTGCTCTCCATCCTCTTCGGATTCTGATCCGCCATGTACGCTGAACGCGTCCTCTCCGGCATGCGCCCCAGCGGCCGCCTCCATCTCGGCCACCATCACGGCGTGCTGAAGAACTGGATCAAGCTGCAGGAGGAATACCCGTGCCTGTTCTTCGTCGCCGACTGGCATGCGCTGACGACCCACTACGACACCCCGGAGGTGATCGAGCACAACGTCTGGGACATGCTGGTCGACTGGCTCGCTGCCGGCGTGGATCCTGCACAGTCGACGCTCTTCATCCAGTCCCAGGTGCCCGAGCATGCCGAGTTGCACCTACTGCTGTCGATGATGACCCCGATCGGCTGGCTCGAGCGCGTGCCGACCTGGAAGGAGCAGCAGGAAAAGATCGAAGGTCGCGACCTGTCGACCTACGGTTTTCTCGGCTATCCGCTGCTGCAGTCCGCCGACATCCTGATCTACCGCGCCGACAAGGTGCCGGTGGGCGAGGACCAGGTGCCGCACGTCGAGATCACGCGCGAGATCGCGCGCCGCTTCAATCACCTCTACGGCCGCGAGCCCGGCTTCGAGGACAAGGCCAGGGACGCGGTCCGCAAGCTCGGCGCGCGGCGTGCGCGGATGTACCACGAGCTGCGCACCCGCTTTCAACAGGAGGGCGACGACGATGCGCTCGAGCAGGCGAAGGCGCTGCTCGAGGAGACGCAGAACCTGTCGCTCGGTGACCGCGAGCGCCTGTACGGCTACCTCGAGGGCGGCGGCAAGATGATCATGGTGGAGCCCGAGGCGCTGCTGACGCCGGCGGCGCGCATGCCCGGCCTGGACGGACAGAAGATGTCCAAGTCCTACGGCAACACGATCAACCTGCGCGAGGATGCCGAAAGCGTCACGCGCAAGGTGCGCACCATGCAGACCGACCCCGCGCGCATGCGCCGCACCGACCCGGGCGAGCCGGAGCGCTGTCCGGTATGGCAGCTGCACGCGATCTACTCGGACGAGAGCACCCTGGGCTGGGTGCAGCAAGGCTGCCGCAGCGCAGGGATCGGCTGCCTCGAGTGCAAGCAGCCGGTGCTCGAGGCGATCCTGAAGGAACAGGCGGTGCTGCACGAGCGCGCCCAGCCCTATCTCGACGACCCCTCGCTGCTGCGCAGCATCATCGCCGACGGCTGCGAGCGCGCGCGCAAGCTGGCGCAGGAAACCATGCGTGACGTGCGCGAGGCCATGGGCCTCGACTACAGTTGAGCGAGGCCGCGCGCGCGACTGACGAGCGGGGTCCGCGATGAACCTTCCGCTCGACCTGGCGCCGGTCGACACCGGTGAGCCGCTGGATGTCCTCGCGCGCATCTACGGCGAGCCCCTGCTCGAACTGCCCAAAGACCTGTATATTCCGCCCGACGCCTTGCAGGTGTTCCTCGACGCCTTCGAAGGCCCGCTGGATCTGCTGCTGTACCTGATCCGCAAGGCCAACCTCGACGTGCTCGACATCCCGATGGCGCCGCTGACCGCGCAATATCTCGTCTATGTTGAGGCGATGCGGGAGACGCATCTCGAACTGGCCGCCGACTATCTGCTGATGGCGGCGATGCTGCTCGAGATCAAGTCGCGCATGCTGCTGCCGCGGCCGCCGCGCGAGCACGCGGAAGAAGAAGACCCGCGCGCCGAGCTGGTCCGCCGGCTGCTCGAATACGAACAGATGAAGCGCGCGGCGGCGCGTCTCGATGACTTGCCGCGCGTCGAGCGCGATTTTGAATGGGTGGGGGTGTTCGTCGCCGAGAAGGTCGTCGAACGCCTGCCCGAAGTGAGCCTGCACGACCTGCAACTGGCCTGGCTGCGCATCATGAAGAAGGCGCGCCTCAACCAGAACCACCGTGTCGGCCGTGAGCAGCTCTCGGTGCGCGAGCACATGACGGCGATCCTGCGCAAGCTCGGCGACGGCGTCTTCGTGGTGTTCGATACCCTGTTCGACGTGAAGCTCGGTGCGCCAGGGCTGGTGGTGAGCTTTCTCGCCGTGCTCGAGCTGGTAAAGGAAAGACTGGTCGACGTGACCCAGAACGAGGCCTTTGCGCCGATCTACGTGAAGCTCGCGAATGGAACGCGTGACGACGCCTGAAGCCTGGCTGCGCATCGTCGAGGCGGCGCTGTTCGCCGCCCCGGCACCGCTGCCGGTGTCGGAACTGCGCAAGCTGTTCGACCAGGACCCGGGGCCGGACCTCGTGCGCCGCCTGCTCGACGAGCTGCGCACCACCTGGGTCACCGCCGATCGTGGCGTGGAGCTCGTGCAGCTGGCGAGCGGCTGGCGTTTCCAGACGCGGCCCGAGTACCAGGTCTATCTCGACCGCCTGAAGGAAGAAAAGCCGCCGCGCTACTCGCGCGCGGTCATGGAGACGCTGGCGATCATCGCCTATCGCCAGCCCGTCACCCGCGGTGACATCGAGGACATCCGCGGCGTTGCGGTTTCGCCCAACATACTGAAGACCCTCGAATCGCGCGGCTGGATCGACGTCGTCGGCCACCGCGACACGCCCGGGCGGCCGGCCTTGTTCGCCACCACCCGGCGCTTCCTCGATGAAATGGGGCTGCGCAGCCTGACCGAGCTGCCCGCGCTCACCGAAATCGAAAAAATCATGGACCTCGTCGATGCCTCGCAAACCGAACCGGCCGCTGCGCCCGCCCCTGAAGAAGAAGTCTGATGCGATCGAGATCCTCGACCGCGACCCGCGCGACACGCGTGACCGCCGCACGGAGGGCGCATCGCGCGACGAGGACGCCCAGCCCGAGCGCAAGGATGCCCACCTCAACGCGGACCCGCGCGGCCCGCGTACGCCGCGCGCGCCGCGTGCGGGAGGCGTTGCCCCGACGCCACGCCGGCCGCGCATCGAAGGTGATCCGGTGCGCCACCCCGAGGCGCATCGTTCCGCGCTCGGCCAGCCCGAGCGTGGCGAGCGCCCCGCGGCACGCGGCCGCGGCCAGGACGGCGGGCGCAATGCGCCGACCACCCTCACCGAGCCCGAGCGCCTGCAGAAGGTGCTTGCCCAGGCCGGCGTCGCCTCGCGGCGTGAGATCGAGGAGTGGGTGGTGGCCGGGCGCATCTCGGTCAACGGCCTGCCGGCCTCGCTCGGGCAGAAGATCGGCCCGGGCGACCGGGTCAAGGTCAACGGCAAGCTGATCCCCCTGCGCTTCACCCAGCGCTCGCCGCGCGTGCTGATCTACCACAAGCCCGAGGGCGAGATCGTCTCGCGTGACGACCCCGAGGGCCGGCCCACCGTGTTCGAGCGCCTGCCGCTGCTGCGCAAGGGGCGCTGGCTGGCGGTCGGGAGGCTGGACTTCAATACCTCCGGCCTGCTCTTGTTCACCAACGATGGCGAGCTCGCCAACAAGCTGATGCATCCGCGCTACGAACTCGAGCGCGAATACGCGGTGCGCACGCTCGGCGAGCTGACCGAGGAGCAGGTGAAGTCGCTCACCGAGGGCATCCAGCTCGAGGACGGTGCGGCGAAGTTCAACCTGCTGCGCGACGAGGGCGGCGAAGGCGCCAACCACTGGTACCGGGTGACGATTTCCGAAGGCCGCAACCGCGAGGTGCGGCGCATGTTCGAGGCGATCGGGCTCACGGTCAGCCGGCTGATGCGGGTGCGCTACGGCAGCGTTGAGCTGCCCTCGCGCCTTAAGCGCGGCATGTGGATGGAGATGCCCGAGGCCGAGGCCTGCGCGCTTGCCGGCCTGCCGGCGCCGCAGCAGAGCCGCGAGCAGGACGAGCGCGCCAAGCGTCCGGTCAAGCTGCACCGCACCCAGCCGCGCTGAGCGAAGCGTGGTGGCAGCCCGCGCGCCGCGCTGTTCAGGCAGCGCGCACGTGGGGGCCGTCGTTCATCCAGGAGTCCGGCACGCGTGCGAGCGTTTGCCCGTGTTTGCGTTTTGGCTGTATACTCGTTCGGCTTTGATGGATGGGTTTACGGTTTCGCCCTTGCAGGCGCCCGTTTTACGTCTGTCTTGCGGTTGTGGCCAGCGGCGGTTTTCGTGCAGGAACAATTGTTTGATGGGCGTTTCGCCCATTTTTTATTTGTGGCGCCCGCGGCGGCGCCGGTAAGTGGCGGGGCGGGCAGATGCGAGCGGATGTCGAGCAATTGATCGAACAGGTGGCGACCGGACTGGGGTACGAACTCGTCGATATCGAGTTTTCGCCCAAGGGCCGCTTGCTGCGCGTCTTCATCGACATCGAGCGCGGCATCACGGTCGACGACTGCGCCACCGTCAGCAACCAGTTGCAGCGCGTGTTCGAAGTCGAGAACGTCGATTACGACCGGCTCGAGGTGTCCTCGCCCGGCCTCGATCGCCCGCTCAAGAAACTGGCCGATTTCGAACGATTCGCCGGCGAACAGGCTCAGGTGCGCCTGTCGCTGCCGATCGGCAACCAGCGCAATTTCGTGGGCGTGATCGAGCGGGTGCAGGACGGCGCGGTGGCGCTGCGCACCGAGAAGGGCGAAGTGCTGCTGCCCTTCGAAGACATCGAGAAGGCACGCGTGGTGCCCCAATTTTGAGACTGTGGATGTGGAGGTTTTACTGAAATGAGCCGCGAAATTCTGCTGCTTGTCGATGCGTTGGCGCGCGAGAAGAACGTCGCCAAGGACATCGTTTTTTCCGCGCTCGAAACCGCCTTGGCCTCGGCGACCAAGAAACGCATCCACGACGACGCCGACGTGGTGGTCTCGATCGACCGCGATTCGGGTGACTACACCTCGAAGCGGCGCTGGCTGGTGATGCTCGACGAGGAGGTCACCAACGACGAGGCCGAGATGGGCATCATCGATGCGCGTGACCTGCGCGCCGACGTGCAGATCGGCGACTACATCGAGGAAGAGCTCGAGCCGATCGACTTCGGCCGCATCGGTGCACAAGCGGCCAAGCAGGTGATTCTGCAGAAGATCCGCGACGCCGAGCGCGAGCAGGTGCTCAACGATTTCCTCGATCGTAAGGAATTCCTCGTCTCCGGCTCCATCAAGCGCATGGAGCGCGGCAGCGCGATCATCGAGGTCGGCCGCATGGAAGCCGTGCTGCCGCGTGATCAGCAGATTCCGCGCGAGAACCTGCGCGTCGGTGACCGCGTCAAGGCCTTCCTGCTGCGCATCGATCGTGGTGCCCGCGGCCCGCAGCTGGTGCTGTCGCGCACCGCGCCCGAATTCCTCATGAAGCTGTTCGAGCTTGAGGTTCCCGAAATCGAGGACGGACTGCTCGAGCTCAAGGCCTGCGCCCGCGACCCCGGCCTGCGCGCCAAGATCGCGGTCAAGTCGAACGATTCGCGCATCGATCCGATCGGCACCTGCGTCGGCCTGCGTGGCTCGCGCGTCACTGCGGTGCGCAACGAGATCGGCGGCGAGCAGATCGACATCATCGTGTGGGCGGCCGATCCCGCCCAGTTCGTCGTCGCCGCGCTGCAGCCGGCCGAGGTGGTTTCCATCGTCGTCGACGAGGAAGCACACGCCATGGATGTGGTGGTCGACGAGAACAATCTCGCGATCGCCATCGGCCGCAACGGCCAGAACGTCAAGCTCGCCTCCGAGCTCACCGGGTGGACGATCAACCTGATGAGCGAGCAGGAGTCGGCCGAGAAGACCGCGCAGGAGCAGCAGGGTCTGCGTGCGCTGTTCATGGAAAAGCTCGATGTCGACGAGGAGCTCGCCGACATCCTGATCGACGAGGGCTTCTCCTCGCTCGAGGAAGTGGCCTACGTGCCGCTGTCCGAGATGCTGGAGATCGAGGCCTTCGACGAGGACACGGTCAACGAGTTGCGCAATCGTGCGCGCAACGTGCTGCTCACCGAGGCGATCGTCACCGAGGAGCAGCTCGACAAGGTCGCGGACGACCTGCTCGGACTGGAAGGGATGGAAAAGTCGCTTGCCGCGACACTGGCCCAGCAGGGCATTCGTACCCGTGACGACCTGGCCGACCTCGCGGTCGATGAGCTGGTCGAAATGGCCGGGATCGAAGAAGAAAGGGCCAAGGCGCTGATTTCCGTTGCCCGCGCCCATTGGTTCGAAGAATGATGGGAGGGCTGTAATGGAACAGATGAGCGTGACCCAGTTTGCCGGCGAACTGAAAATGCCGGCCGCGGTGCTGCTCGAGCAGTTGAAGCGCGCAGGTGTCGAAAAATCCGGCCCCGCCGACCTGCTCACCGAGCAGGACAAGGCGAGGTTGCTCGAATACCTGCGGCGCTCGCACGGCGACACCCAGCCCAAGGGCAAGATCACCCTGACCCGCAAGCAGACCTCCGAGATCCGAGCAACCGACTCGACGGGTCGTGCGCGCACCGTGCAGGTCGAAGTGCGCAAGAAGCGGACCTTCGTCAAGCGCGATGATGTCGCCGAGCCGGCGGTCGAGGCCGAAGCCGCCCTGTCCGACGACACGACGGTGCCGGTCGCTCCGGTGGTCGAGGCGCCCGCAGCCGTTGTCGAGGTGCCGGCTGCGGAAGCGCCGGTCGCGGAGACACCGGTGGTCGAGGCCGTCGCCGCGCCCGCACCGTCCGAAGCGGCCGAGGTGGCTGCAGCGCCCGCGCCGGCGGCGGCCGAGGAAGCCGCTCCCCCGGCCGCCCCCAAGCCTGCTGCGGCGCCCGCGCCGGTGCCGGCTGCGAATTCGAGCAGGCCCGCACAGTCCGGTCGTCCCGGTCGTCCCGAACGTGGCCCTCGCCAGGAGGCTCCTGCAGCGCCCGCGCCGCAGGTCACCACCGTGCTCAGCAAGCCGCTGCCCTTGTCGCAGATCCTCGGCGACGAAGAGATCGCCGCCCGCAAGCGCGACGAGGAGCGCCAGCGCGCCCTCAAGGAACGCCAGACGGCCGACCTGCGCGCCCGCCAGGAGCGTGACGCCGCAGCGCGTGCCGCATCCGATGCGCGCAAGGCCGAGGAAGAAGCCCGCCTGCGCGCAGAGCAGCAAAAGAAGGAAGAGCCGGCGAAGGTCGTCAAGCCCACCACCGGAACCCTGCATCGTCCCGCCAAGACGGAAGACAAGCCGGCGAGCCGCGACACCAAGCGTGTTGCGCCTGCGGCCCCGGCGCGCGAGGCCGATGGCGCCAGCAAGCGCCGCGGCGGCATGAAGACGCGCGGCGAAGTCGGTGCCACCACGGGCAGCAACTGGCGTGGCGCCGGCAAGGGCGGTGGCCGTCATGGGCGCCACCAGCAGGACGACCGCAGCAACTTCCAGGCGCCGTCCGAGCCGATCGTGCGCGAGGTGCACGTGCCCGAGACGATCACGGTCGCCGATCTCGCCCACAAGATGGCGGTGAAGGCGACCGAGGTCATCAAGGTCCTGATGAAGATGGGCACGATGGTGACCATCAACCAGGTGCTCGACCAGGAAACCGCGATGATCATCGTCGAGGAAATGGGCCACGTGGCGGTGGCGGCCAAGCTCGACGATCCCGACGCCTTCCTCG
>JAKLLJ010000084.1 GCA_023150215.1 Thauera sp.
GCTCGATCGTGCTCGCCTCGAACAACTCCTCGGCGTAGGTGAAGCTCACACGCACCTGGCCGTCGGCGTCTTCGACCGTGTCAACTGTCAGTTCAAACTGCGCATGCTGATTCCCAATGGACACTTCGGACACCGACCAGCCTAATGGCCGCTGCAATGGGGAAAGATCCCTCTGTAAGTGGTTGAACATCACGTCGAAGAGCGGAGTTGCGCTCAGATTGCGCTCCGGCCGCAACGCCTCCACGAGCTGCTCGAATGGCAGTTCCTGATGCGCTTGAGCATCAAGCGCGGCCTCCCTGGCCTGCGCCAGCATCTGGGCAAGGCTCATCTGCCCCTCGACGCTATTGCGCAGCACCAGCGTGTTGACGAAGAAGCCGACCACACGCTGAAGCTCGGCACGCGAGCGATTGGCCACCGGCGTGCCAACACGGATGTCGTGCTGCCCGGTGTAGCGATATAGCAGCGCCTGGAAAGCCGCCAGCAACAGCATGAAGAGCGTGGCGCCATGGGCTTCCGCCTGCGCGCGCAACCCGACCGACAGCCCCTCGGAGAGGTCAAAGCCGTGTCGCCCAGCCCGGTACCGGGCAACCGCCTGACGTGGATGATCGACAGACAAGGCGAGAACCGGCTGCGCTTCGCCCAGCGGCACGCCGAGCTGTTTCACCCAGTACGCCAGTTGACGCGCTCGCGCCTCCTGGTTGGGATGGTCGTGCTGCCAAGCCGCGTAGTCCGCATACTGAATCGCGGGAGGTGGCAACGCCTCATCACCTGCGTGTCGAGCCGCATACAACGCAGCCAACTCATCCACGAGAACCTGCATCGAAGCGCCATCGGAGATGATGTGGTGCATCACCAGCACCAGAATGTGGACCTGATCTTCCAGCCGCACGAGCGCCGCACGAACCAAGGGACCGACCGTCAGATCGAAGGGCTGCACCTGGAGCGCTCGCAGTGTTTCTGAGGCGTGAGCTTCGCGCTCCTCGTCCGCCGTGCTGCGAAGGTCGAACAACTGAAGAGCCAAGCCCCCATTTCCCCGAACGATCTGCTCGACCTCACCATCCGGCCGTGCCCGGAACACGGTGCGCAGGGACTCGTGGCGCTTGGCCAAACCATCGACGGCCATGCGCATTGCTTCAGCATCCAACACGCCCGCAATGCGCAACGCGCCCTGAACGTGGTAGGCGGTACTTTGCGGATCGAGCCGCCACAGGAACCACTGCCGCTGCTGGGCCGAGGACAAAGGCAAAGGCTCGGCGCGACGCTCAGGAGGCAGAACAGGAATTCCGGCCACCGACGTCCGGACACCGGCCTTCTGACAAGCCCGAATGCCATCGGCCTGCCGCCCAAGGCGCGGCAACTCAAAAATCTGCCTGATCGGGAAGTCGATTCCCCATTTCTGCGAGATGCGCACAGCCAGTTGCACTGCAGCCAGCGAGTTGCCACCGAGGGTGAAGAAGTGCGCGTCGTTGGCGTATGTCCGCGTCGACTCGTGGCCAAGTACTTGGCGCCACATGCCAGCCAGCATCTGCGCCGTCTCATCCTGAACGGCGTCATCGCCAGTGGCCGGATCACCACCGGTCCGGCCTTCGCCCGTCACGAAACGTCCGCTCTCAAAAAGCGCATAGGCATCGAGCGAACGCTCCGCCCAACCTCTGCGGCAGGCAGCGCGCTGCAGCTTGCCGCTGGACGTTTTGGGCAGCGCTCCGGGGTTGAGGAGTACGACCGCCTTCGGCGCCTCGCCGCACTGCTCGCTCACTGCCAAGCTCAGAGCATCAACCAACACCTGCGGAGGCACGAGTTTCTGCAAACCGCGCGATACCTCGGCTGCGACGCCGATCCCCTCCTGCCCATCCAAATCCACCGCGAAGGCCGCCACCCTGCCCTTGCGCACCGCTTCCACCTCGGCCTCGACCACGCGCTCGATGTCGTGCGGGTAGATGTTGTGCCCACGCACGATGATCATGTCCTTGAGCCGCCCGGCCACGAAAATCTGACCCTCGTGCATGAAGCCCAGGTCGCCGGTACGCAGCCAGCGGAGCCCGTCGCGCTCGACGAACGCTTCCGCGGTTTCGCAGGGCTTGTTCCAGTAGCCCGCCGCCATGCTGGGCCCCGTAGCCCAGATCTCGCCAATGGCGCACCCAGGAGCGACTTCTCCGGTCTGCGGGTCGACGATCCGAACTTCATGATCCGAAGGAACGCTGCCGCAGCCGACCAAGGCGGCACCGTCGCCATCGACTGCCACCTGCCGCCTCGCGAGCGCCTCGGTATCGAAGCGACTCACCACCATGCCGCTGCCCCGACGCCCTCCGGTGATGAAAAGCGTGGCCTCGGCCAGGCCATAGCAGGGGTATACCGCTCCGGCGCTGAATCCCACTGGGGCATATCGCTCGATGAACGCGTCCATCGTGTCTTGCCGCACCGGCTCGGCGCCGGTGTAGGCCACGCGCCAACTCGACAGATCCAACCCCTCGGTCTGTGCCTCCTTGACCCGATCCAGGCACAGGCGGTATGCAAAGTCCGGGCCACCGCTGATCGTTACCTTATGACGCGAAATCATCTCCAGCCAACGCACCGGACGCTCCAGGAAAAAGCGCGGCGAAGACAGCACACAGGGAATGCCGCTGTAGAAGGGCTGCAGCAGTCCACCGATCAGGCCCATATCATGGAACAGGGGCGACCACACGCCGAATTTGTCATCGGCGCCAATCGAGAGCCCCTCACGGATCGCCCGTTCGTTGGCCATCAGATTGCCGTGCGTCACCATCACCCCCTTGGGGGCTGAGGTGGAGCCGGACGTGTACTGCAGGAAGGCGACGTCCTCGCTGGCAGGTTGATATGACTGCCAATTGCCTGCAGCGGCCGGATCGACTTCATCCACAGCCACCGCCGCCGATACACCAAACTGGCCGGCAGCAGCACCCACCAAGGCTTGGAGTGAACTCAAGGTCAGAATGCCCCGCGCCTGCGCATCGGCGGCAATACCTGCGAGTCGAGCGAGGTGCTGAGGGCGCGTCGACTCCGGCGGAAACACCGGCACCGCGATCACCCCTGCGTGGAAGCACGCAAACATACTGACCGCATAGTGCTCATCGTTGTCGAGCAGAATCAGTACCCGGTCGCCCTTCTCGAAGCGGCCCTGCAGCACGGCGGCGAGCGCTTGCACGCGCTGCCCGAAAACACGATAGCTCAAGGCCGTTTCGACGAGATGGTCGTCGCGTTCTGCCACGACGGTCAGTGCAATGTCCTCGGGCCGATTGGCGACGAGTTGCTGCAGGCGTTCAACAAAATTCGCAGGATGAACAAATGCGTTCTCTTGCGACACGGACTGTGTCGTCATCAGGTTTCCCTCACTCGTAAATGCGCTCAGGATTCGCCCATATGAGGGCGGGATCCGACCCCGTCGCTGAACACAAAGCACCACTGGTTGATCAGCGGTAGAGACCCGGATTCAAGCTGCGCCCTTCGTTCAACCCGGAATATCGACTCATTCACCACTTCATTTCTCCCTTGCCGTCCGGTTGCCACGCCAGGGTGGCGGCATAGCCGGGCGGCGAATCAAGGCGAAGGGCGCTCACGCGAGGCCAGTCCATCCCTTCGTGGCGTATGTCATAGGAAGCCCCCTCGGCAGGTCCGAGCTTCAACACCGAGAGTTGCTGCAGATGCTCCGCAACACCGAGGCCCAGAGCCTTCAACACCGCTTCCTTGGCCGTCCAGCACTCGAAGAAGTCGATGTGCCGATCGTCCGACAGTCGGCGCTCAAACACCGACAGCGCCTGGGCCGACAAGCCGATCACATCGCAGCGCGGATCGCGACGCTCGATGTCGACACCCACAGGCGCGCGCTCGGACAGGGCGATCAAGGCGAAGCTGCCTGCATGGGACACGTTGAAGAAGACGGGCGGATTGGACGAGCAAGCCGCCTCCAGGCGTGGCTTGCCATATGGGTTGGTCACGAACCTCAAGGTCTGCGGGCGGCAACGCAGACGCGCACCCAGCAGTCGCCGCAGAGCCACACGCGTGGCCACGAAGCGGACCTTGTCGTCATGCCTGTGGAAGCGCAGTGCGCGCACGCCCTCTTCTTCGCTCAACAAGCCCCAGTCGGCGTCTGACAACGGCGCCGCCAGATCGAGCGCAAGCTGGAACACGTCGATGCCGGGCGGCAGCGAATCAGGCAGACGCCGCGGCTGCATGGCACACCCCCGCAAACTGATGCGTCAACTCCCGCACCACCGCAGCAACCACCCGCTGCTCGTGCTGACGAATGAAGAAATGCCCGCCATCGAACCAATCAAGCGTGAACATGCTGCCGGCCTCGCGCCGCCAGGCCTCGACACGCTCAGCGGCAATGTCGTCTTGCCGCCCTGCAAGGGCGTGCATCGGCACGGAGAGTGGCTCGCCCGCCTGGTATCGGAAGCTCTCGCAGACACGGTAGTCCGCGCCCAGGGTGTCGAGCGTGAGGCGCAACAGTTCGTCGCTGGCCAGCACCTCCTCGGGCGTACCGCCCTGCTTGCGCAGGTCGGCGATCAGGGCCGCATCGTCGCCCTTGCCGGCAAACCGGTCCGGATCGCGGCGCGAGGGCGCAGGACTGCCAGACACGAACATCGCCCGGGGCAGGGGCTTGCCCAGGGCCCGCTGGTGCTGCGCCATTCCGTAGGCTAACAAGGCACCCATGCTATGACCGAACAGGGCATAGCGACCTTGCATCGCCGCCGCCTGCTCATCACAGATCTGCGCCACGAGCCGCCCGAAGTCCTCGACGAAAGGCTCGCCCAGGCGACCGCCCCGCCCCGGCAGTTCCACCGGCACCACGCGGATCCACTCCGGCAGCAGACGGCGCCACCGCAGGTACATGGTGGCGCTCGCGCCCGCACACGGCAGGGTCAGCAGATCGATGAACGGCGACCTCATGGAACCAGTCATCAGGCAGTCGCAGCAGCAGACTGGGCAGCTTTCTCGGCCTGCTCGTCCATCCATTTACGCAGCGACAGCGGACGCATGTCCGTCCACGTCTTTTCGACGTATTCGAGGACGGTCTTCTTGTCACCCTTGACCCCTTCAACGGCTTTCCAGCCGCCGGGTACGGCCTTCCAGTGGGGCCAGATGGAGTACTGTTCTTCGTGGTTGACAAGAACGATGAAAGTCTCGTCCTCACGGTCAAAGCAACTGGTCGACATGGGCATCCTCGTGCAGTGAAGAGAAAGCGACCTCACGCTTTGCCGGCCCGTTTGCCGACACGCTGGTCACTGCCTTCAAAGACGAGACAGCCGTCGATTTGTTTAGTCGCAGAACATCTCACGCCGGCCCATGGCGAACCGGAAACGAGGGAGCCGATCGTCGCAAGGCGCGCAGCGCCTCCCCTTGGCGACACACGCGAAAAGCACAGGGACAAAGAATGCGCAAAGAAGCACCGCCGACGCAAATCGCGACGTCAATCAGTGATCTCGTTGATTCCGGAAGCGATGAACGTCACTGGTCGGGTGCAATGGACCCGACGCTCGACTGAGAGCAGGAAAAACCCGACTTCTAGCGCTCGCCGTCGGGTTTCGTACAGCCGGGGATGTCGATATCGTTGGCAGGAGGAACCAGACCTGCCATCAGCCACAAGCGACCGGCCTTGTCGTAGGCTTGACGATGGGCAGGGTCGGCAGCAAGCCAGTGTGCCAGCTCGACCTCGGCGGCTGCATCCAAGCCTTGGTGCTCATGCTGGCGCATCACCCAGGACCAGGCGAAATCCCAAACCGGATCCTGCTTCGGATTCACTTCTTCGCCCATTGGCTGCCTTTTGAACACTGGGTGGCTGATGGCGCTATCAAATAGCACAGGTCATTGAATGATGACAGCTATGTGACCAAGACGCAAAACCCACGGGACGCCTGTGCGCCCTACCCCTTTTATCCGACGCCCCACGCAACGGGGCTTGGCAGCGTTATGCATCGTCCAGCAAATCGCGGCACGAGGCGATGGCTTGTGTTGCGTCCCTGAGCATGAAGTTCACAAGTGTGGCAGAGCATCCCAGTTGCTGCGCAATTTCGCGCTGCGTCAGCCCGCCCAGCCGGTAGAGTTCGAATGCGTGCCGCGTCCTCGGCGCCAGGGTTCCGAGAACCCTGTCAATGGCATCGAGAACTTGCCGCTCATGCAGACAACGCTCCGGGACACAACCGCCCGCGACCTGTGGAAGCTCCCCGTCCTCAGTGTGGATGCGGTACGTCGACTCGACAGCCTGGCGACGGCAGTGGTCGAGAGCCAGATTGCGGACCACTTGGCAGCAGTAGCAGTAAGGCTTGTCCACATTGCGCGCACACGCACCTTCGACAAGCTTCAAGTAGGCGTCCTGCGTCACCTCGTCCGCAATCTCTGGGGTGCCCACGATCTTCTGGGCGATGCGGCGGAGTTGCGCTCTGTGCGCAACGAAGACCTCCTTAAGCGCCGCTCCCGGCGAGTCCATCGGCATTGCAGCGCCTCTCTATTCAGGTGAATCGTTGTTTTACTTGCACATCATAACTGCGAATAATTCTTATTCACATGGCGCAAGAAGTCAACCGTTCCGACCGCATCCAGTGCTTGACTCAAGGCCAAGCGATGGAACTTGCGCACCGTCACACTGAACCCGAAGTACAAACTGGCGCTTGGAACCACCGGTCTGCGCTTCGGCCATGGTGATGAACATGGTGCAATGGGCCCGTTGCCGGGCCGTTGTGAGCCAACGGTGCGACTGCGTCCCCATCAAGGGCAATTCGCTTCAGCTCGTCACTCGATCCGACAGTTTGGTGCGGGAGAAGGGAGTCGCAGGGATGTCCGCGTCCGGATACAAGTCGGTCATCAGCTCGACCGTATCGGGGCGAGGCGGCAACAGCTCGCGGACAGCCTGTTTCTCGGTGATGCCCAGGATGAGCCCGATCTGCTCTTCGTCCGCTCCGCGGGCATCCAGGCGCAGCGCCACCGTGCGTCTCAAGGCCACGGCCGACAGACCTTGCATGTTGACGCGCTTGAAGATCTTGCGATAGGTGTCGAGCATCTGCCGGCACAAAAAGCGGGGACGGCCTTCGGCATCAAGGCAGTGCACGACGTAGGGCAGGCCGGCATCGTTCAGGAAAAGCCGGGCAGAGGCGTCGAACCCCCGGTAGGTCTCGCCCGCCTGCGGCGCCCTGCCCTGCTGGACAAGCCGATGGTCCAAATAGGCATCGATGGCCTTGATGGCCGCCGAACTCCGAAAAAACAGCGGACGCGGCTTCCGGTTGACCGACACCTCCGTCCGCATCTCGGAGCAACTGCGAACCGAGCCATCCGGATTCAGGTAGTCACCAATCTCAAGGCGGGCAACCTCCAGCGGTCGCGCACCCGTTGCCAGCACGATGTGGATGAGCGCCATGTCCCGCAAAGGCATCGGGCTGCGCAGGCCCGCGCGGCGGATGACCGTCCATACATCCTTGTCGGTAAGGATTTGCGGTTGCGCCGGCGGGCGCAGCTCACCCGCCTCGAAGCGGACAAGGGCAGCCTCGACGTCATCCTTGTGGGCGCGCAACTTGTGGACGTAACCCGTGGCCTCCGGATTGAACCCGTCGATTCCGACCTGTCGCTGCAACAACCTGGCAAGGCGCTTGACCCGATGTTCGATGGCAGTGCGGGTCAGGTGGTAGTCTGCGGCGACGGTGTCATAGGTCTCCCCGGCAAGAACTGCCCTCAGAATGGCGATGGACAGGCGGGTCGACTCACTGTGCATTTCAGGCGCGTGGCATACGGATTAACCTGCTTCCGATGCTCTCGTTGCACGCCCTGGCGAGACAGCCGAAATTCACCCCAAAGAAGGGAGAACTCGACATCAGCTCCGGACCGGCCAACAGTCCCGTCGATGCCTGGGCCCGCCAGCCCAACCTGCGTCGATCCGCGTCGCCCATGCACGCTCCACCAGTTGCACCCCCGTTCGAGGGATCCTTCGTGGTGGGACAAAGGCGTTACCGCCTGAACCAAACCTTCAGAACCCCCTCCTCGCCACCCACTCGGCAGTGATCGCCGCGATTCAAATCGGTTTGCCTTCCCGGCTGGCAGGCTGACGGGTAACACCACCATCCCCATCCGACCGCCGTTCGGGGGCTTTGAGAGAAGCGTTTCTGCTGCCATCGGGACACGCGGATCAAAGCGCGAGACACTGACCGGGCTCATGGGCCATCGCGGCCCGACGCTTGTCCTACGGGACATTCCGACACCGATCGGCGTCGCGGTCGATACCCGCCTTGCGACACGAACCTGCCACCCCGCCGCGCACGCGGGGGCTGGCAGAAACATGCTGCTCGCGCCGCTCGGCGCGCGGACATCGCTCGTTGCATCCCCTTCAGGACTTCCATCCCGACACGGGACTTCCTTCGAGGCCGCGCTGCATCGGTCCACTTCTTCAACCCTCATCGAGGAGCTCCACTCCTCATGACGGGACGGGGGACTCCTTGTTTATCAGGAGTCCTCAAGATGGCCAAAAAAGCCACAGATATCTCAGCGTCCTATTGGCTTCCGGGTTTCGAGCCCGACGCCACGCCATCCAACAGGCGGGTCGGCGCCTCGAATGTGCCGGCTGCGGAAACCCAGGCGACATCGATTCCGGGGCCGGTCACCAACGCCAGCCGCGATGAAGCCGCCGAAGTCCATGTCCTTCATGGGCGGAACTGGCGGCTCGCCGTCGCTGAAGCGAGCAGCACTGCTCGTGAGACCGTCCCGCCATTGCGCCCCGCCGATCTGGAAGGCCTGGGGAGCGCCGCGGCCAAGTTCGACGCCAACTTGCGCGCGATCGAGATGCTGACCCGCATCGAAACCGAGCGCCGCCCGCCGGACAAGGACGAGCGCCGCGCCATGGTGCGCTACACCGGCTGGGGCAGCCTCCCGGCGGCGTTCAATCCTGCCGGCAAGGAACCAGCCTGGAACGCTCGCGCCCAGCACTTGCAGGCCCTTCTGGGCGAAGCCGACTACGAGTCGGCGCGGGCCTCCGTCAACAACAGCCACTACACGTCGCTGGACGTGGTTGCCGGCCTGTGGGCAGCGGTTCAGCGCCTGGGTTTTGCGGGTGGGCGCGTCCTCGAACCCGCCGCCGGCATCGGCCACTTCATCGGTGTCATGCCGGAAACGCTGATGGCGAAGTCGCAGGTCACCGCAGTGGAAATCGACCGTCTGTCGGGCCGGATGCTGCAGGCGCTGTACGCGCCGGCCGGGGTCGCGGTGCATGTGGGGCCGTTCGAGAAGCAGTCTTTCCCGGATGGCTGGTTCGACCTGGTCATCGGCAACGTCCCTTTCGGCAACTACAAGGTGCCGGACACGAGCAACCGGCCCTACGCGGGCTTCAGCATCCACAACTACTTCATCGCCCGTTCACTGGATCTGGTTCGCCCTGGCGGCCTGGTGGTCCTGATCACCAGCAGCCACACGCTGGAGTCCTCCAGTACGGCCGTGCGCCGGCATCTCGCCTCGCAGGCTCACCTGCTGGGTGCGATCCGCCTGCCCATGGGCGCATTTGCCGAACTGGCGGGCACGGAAGTCCAGACCGACATCCTGATCCTGAAGAAGCGGGAAGGCTCGGAAGTGCTCGAAGGCGACTGGATCGAACGTACCCAGGCACCCGAAGCCTTGATCGACCCGAGCCGCCCGCGGCCCTACATGCCGGTCAATGCCTGGTATGCCCGGCATCCCGAGTGGGTGATCGGCCGCCTGCGCATGGAAAGCAACGGCTACGAGGAAGTGCCGACGGCGGTTTTCGAGGGCGACTTCGCGGCAGGCCTGTCCGAGCGGATCGCGATGTTGCCCGAGGGCTCCTATCGCGCCGCCAAGGCGGCTGCACGGATCGTGCACGCGCCCGTCCCCGCGGAACCTGGTGCAAGGCCAGGAACCTTCCGCATCCGCAACGGCTGGATCCACCGGGTGGACGGCGGCTCGCTCGTCGATGTCCACGAGCAGTTCAACGCCACCCAGCGGGCACGGATCACCGGCATGTGCGCGATCCGCGACCATGCCCGGGCCCTGCTGGACACCCAGTTGGCCGAAGACGGAGACGACAAGCTGCGGCCCTTGCGGTCCATGCTCAACGGCACCTACGACCGCTATGTGGCGAAGTACGGCTGCCTGTCGACGCGGGCCAATGCGCTCGCGTTCCGGCGCGACCCGGACTATCCGCTGCTGCTTTCGCTCGAGCACTACGACGAGGAAACGGATTCCGCCCGCAAGGCGGCCCTGTTCACCCAGCGGACGTTGAAGCGCATCACGGCGCCGACCTCGGCCGACGAGCCGACGGCGGCGCTGGCTGCGTCGATGCAGTGGCGCGGTCGCGTCGATCCTGGGTACATGGGAGAACTGCTGCGCGCTCCGGCAGACGCGGTGACAACCGCGTTGGCCGAAGCCGGGCACATCTTCCACGACCCATCCGACGACGAATGGAAGACGGCCGACGAATACCTGTCCGGCAACGTCAAGGTCAAGCTCGAGCAGGCCAGGATGGGTGGCGAGGCCTACCGGCGCAATGCCGAGGCCTTGGAGCGCGTACAGCCGGAGGACCTGCCGCCGGCGTCGATCGAGGTTCGCCTCGGCGCCGTCTGGATTCCGGCGGCTGACATCGAGACCTTCCTGCAAGAGGGTCTGGAACTCAAGGACTGCAAGGTCACCTATTCGGCCGAAGCAGGCGCCTGGTGGGTTCAGTACTCGGAATGGTCGGTGCGGCAAAGCGTCAAGGCGACCCAGGAATACGGCACCTCGCGCATGAACGCAGTGGAGCTCGTCCTGTGCGCGCTCAACGTACAGACGCCGACAGTCAAGGACTATGCGCCCGAGAAGGACGCCTACGTGGTCAACCCTACGGAAACCTTGGCCGCCCGGGAGAAGCTCGGCCTGCTGAAGGATCGCTTCGCCGCCTGGGCCTTCGAAGACATGGGCCGGCGCGAGCGGCTGTGCGCGCTCTACAACCGCCTGTTCAACGCCACCCGGCCGAGAACCTACGACGGTTCGCACCTGCTGCTGCCGGGCTTCTCGCAGTGCTTCAAGCTGCACCCGCAGCAGCCGAACGCGGTGTGGCGCATCGTGCAGTCCGGCAACACCGGGTTGTTCCACACGGTGGGCGCCGGCAAGACAGCGGTGTGCGTCATCGCCAGCATGGAGCTGCGCAGGCTGGGCTT
>JAKLLJ010000085.1 GCA_023150215.1 Thauera sp.
ACTGGTGGCGCGCCGCGACGAGCTGCGCTGGCGCGCGGCGCTGCTCTACGCTGCCGCCTTCCTGCTGGCGGTCGGCCTGGTTCATGGCCTGGTGTGGGCGAACCGGCGTTACGTGCGCGTGGTGCGCGCCATCAATGCGCGCCAGGAGCATCTGATCGAGACGCGCACGCGCGAACTGGCCGACGCCAACCAGCGCCTTGCCGGCGAGGTCGACATGCATCAGCGCAGCGAGCGCGGGCTGGTGGCGAGCGAGGCGCGTTACCGCGCGATCTTCGACAGCACGCTCGAGGGCATCATGGTGCTCGACGCCGCCTGGCGCATCGTGCAGGTGAATGCCGCCTTCACCGAGATCACCGGGTACGCCGCCGACGAAGTGATCGGCCGTACCCCCTCCATGCTTGGCTCGGGGCGTCACGATGCGGCCTTCTTCGCCGGCATCTATGCGGTGCTCGCCGAAACCGGGCGCTGGCAGGGCGAGATCTGGAATCGGCGCAAGGACGGCGACCTCTACGTGCAGTGGATGTCGGCGGTGCGTATCGGTGCCTCGGCGGCGCCCGAGGGCTATGTCGCCACCATGACCGACATCACCTCGCGGAAGAAGGCCGAGGAGAAGCTGCGTTTCCGCGCCGACCACGACGCCCTGACCGGGCTGCCCAATCGCAGCCTGTTCGACGATCGCCTGCAGTCGGCGATGGCTTCCGCGCTCCGTCACGGCGAGCGTTTCGCGTTGATCCTGGTCGATCTCGACGGTTTCAAGGGCGTGAACGACCGCCACGGTCACCTCGCGGGCGACACCTTGCTGGTCGAGGTCGGCCAGCGCCTGCTCGCCTGCGTGCGCGGTTCCGACACGGTGGCGCGTTTCGGCGGCGACGAGTTCGCGGTGATCCTGGGTGAAGTCGATGGCCGGGAGGATGCTGCCGAGGTGGCGGGTCGCATCTGCGCGGCGATGGCGGCGCCCTTCGAGCTGTCGGGAGCAGTGGCCCGAATCGGTGCCTCGGTCGGGATCGTGCTCGGACCGGACGCCGAGGCCGACGCGGAGACGCTGCAGCGGCGCGCCGATGCAGCGCTCTACGCGGTCAAGCGGAGCGGAGGCGGGGGTTTCCGTTTTGACGCTGACGAAGCGCCGGCCGCGGAGGGCGACGCGCCCGCCGCGCGCTGAGCGGAGCGCTGCGGGCGCGCAGGCGCCGGTCAGGGCCCCGCCTGCTGCCGCGCGGGCTCAGCCCGTGATGTGGAACACCGCGGCATCGTCCCAGTGTTCGATCAGGATGCGCTCCACGCGCTGCTGCCACAGCTGCGCGAAGCGCTGCGCAGCGGCGGCGTCGGCTTCGCCACGCATGCATTGGCGCATCAGCTCGGCCATCTCGGGATGGGGCGGAACCTTCGACAGGTCGGCGGCGGCGTCCACGCTGGCGCCGTCGTCGCTGCGGGTGAAACGCAGCGCGAGCGGCTGGTGCTGCTCGCCGAACTGCTGCAGGTTGCGGCGCACGAAGCGCCCGCCGATGCCCTTGAAACCGCCGTCCTGCGCGCTGCCGGTGAGCAAGCCGACGACGGCGGCGATGACGCCGGTCACGCCCTCGTCGAGCGGATGCTGGAAGCTCACCCGGACTGCGCCGCGCACCGGCAGCTCGCCCACGAACAGCCGGGTCAGCGCGTGATGGGCGAGTGCATAGGCCGATGCGACGGTGGGGCAGGAGTGGCCGGCCAGGCGCACCGCGTCAGCGTAGCCGTATGCGAGCACGCCGTCCTCGGCGGCGCCGAGGAATTCGGCGAGCGGGTCACGCACGACGAGGCGCGGCACCTGGTCGAAGAAGGCAGGGAGGTGTTCGCGGGTCATGGGGACTCCGTGGCGTGGGGGGAGCCATGATTGTCCGCCCGCGGCGGCCGCCGCCGCCTTGATGTGGCTCAGACCGCGGCCGCAGCCCCGCCCAGCCGCCGCTCGATCGCGACCGCTGCGGCGCGCACGCGGCGCGCAGTGGCGCCGTCCCAGTCCGGGTCGACGCTGCCCACCGGGCCCATCGCCGTGATGGCGAGCGCAAGCTGGCCGCCGCCGTCGAAAACCGGCGCCGAGAAGGCGTGGATGCCGGGGATCGGATTGCCCAGCGCACGCGCCAGCCGGCGTGCGCGAATGTCGTCCAGCGCCGCCTGCGCGTCTGCGGCCGACATCTCCAGCGGCGGGGCGGCGAGCGCTGGTGCTTCGGCAGCGAGGACGGGCGCGACGATGCGCGCGGGCAGGAAGGCGGCGAATACCCGCCCGGTGGCCGACAGCAGCAGCGGTGTCATCACCGTGCCCGGGCGCATGTTGATGTGGATCTGCCGGCTGCATTCCTCGATATGCACCACGGTCGGGCCGTGGTTGCCCCATACCGCGATCGCGACGTTGAGCTCGATGTCGTCGGCGAGCAGCGCGGCTTCGGGCAGCGCCGCCTTGATCGGATCGAGCCCGTGCAGCGCCGTCAGCCCCATCTGCAATGCGAACGGCCCCAGCCCGTAGCGGCCGGTGAACGCGTCCTGCGCCACCAGGCCCAGCTTGCCGAAGCTGACCAGGTAGGGGTGGGCCTTGGCCGCCGGCATGCCGGCCTCGCGTGCGAGATCCTTCAGGGTCATCGGCTTGCCGTGCCGCACCAGGGCCGAGAGCAGGCAGCCGCCGACCTCGATCGACTGGATGCCACGGCGCTCGCCGGCGGGCTCGGTGGTGTCGCGCGCGCTCAGAAGGGACGGGTTGGGGAAATCCTGCATGCTGCGCTCCGGGTTTGCGGCGCATCTTAGCAGTCCGCAAGCGGATCGGCGTCGTAGTAAAATTAAACAATAGCAAATTGATTGACCAATAACGAATCAAAGGCTAGCATGAGTCCATCGCATCACCTCACCGGAGACATCCCCACATGAACACCAAGAAATTCGCCTCCCAGGCCGACCTTGAAGAGAAGAAGATCAGCTGGGAGAAGCTGTCCGACAACGCCTGGGCCTACACCGCTGAGGGCGACCCCAACACCGGCGTGATCATCGGCGACGACGGTGTGATGATCATCGACGCCACCGCCACCCCGGTGGCCGCGCAGGGCGTGATCGCCAAGGTGCGCGAGATCACCGACCTGCCGATCAAGTATGTGGTGCTCACCCACTACCACGCGGTGCGCGTGCTCGGCGCCTCGGGCTACAAGGGCGAGGGCCTCGAGCAGATCATCGCCAGCCAGGACACCTGGGACCTCATCGTCGAGCGCGGCCAGCAGGACATGGACTCCGAGATCGGCCGCTTCCCGCGCCTGTTCCAGGCGGTCGAGAGCGTGCCCGGGCTGACCTGGCCGACGATCACCTTCCAGGGCGAGATGACGCTGTGGATGGGCAAGCTCGAGGTGAAGATCAAGCAGCTCGGCCGCGGCCACACCAAGGGCGACACCATCGTCTACCTGCCCGCGCAGGACATCTGCTTCTCGGGCGACCTGGTCGAAGCCGACGCCGCCTGCTACACCGGCGACGCCTACCTCGCCGACTGGCCGCAGACCCTCGACAACCTGGCGGCGATGAACTTCGCCAAGCTCGTGCCCGGCCGCGGCCCGGCGCTGATGACGCCGGAGAAGGTGCAGGCCGGGCTCGCCTACACGCGCGACTTCGTGTCCACGCTGTACCGCAGCGCGCAGGAAGCGGTTGCGCAGGGCATGGACCTCAAGGCGACGATGGCGCACACGCGCGCCAACATGGATCCGAAGTTCGGCGAGGTCTTCATCTACGAGCACTGCCTGCCCTTCGATGTCACCCGTGCCCACGACGAGGCGAGCGGCATCCGCGACCCGCGCATCTGGACCGCCGAGCGCGACCAGCAGATGTGGCACGCGCTGCAGCAGGGCTGAACCCGTTGCGGGACGCCGCCAGGCGTCCCGCGCTGCGCACCCCCGATTCCCCACAGACCCCCGGCGCCCGCAGTGGCGCCACGTTCCGGTAGTCCGCGCGCCAAGACGCGGCATCGGCACGCTCGCATCGACCCGGAGGAGACCCCCGTGCTGAGCACGTTCAAATACCCCAAGTTCGACTACGTCCGCCCGCCCGAGATCGCCGAAGGGCGTGACGGCCATTACCCGGTGGTGATCGTGGGCGCCGGCCCGGTGGGCCTGAGCACCGCGATCGACCTCGCCCGCCAGGGCCAGCGCGTGCTCCTGCTCGACAACGATGACACGGTGTCGATCGGCTCGCGTGGCGTGTGCTACGCCAAGCGCTCGCTCGAGATTCTCGACCGCCTCGGCTGCGGCGACGAGATGGTCGCCCGCGGCGTGTCGTGGAACGTCGGCCGCACCTTCTTCCGCAACGACGAGGTGTTCAACTTCAACCTGAGTCCGGAGCCCGATCACCACCGTCCGGGCATGATCAATCTCCAGCAGTACTACCTCGAGGACTACCTCGTGAAGCGGGCGCAGCAACTGCCCAACCTGGAGATCCGCTTCAAGAACAACGTGATCGCGGTGACCCCGGGCGAGGCGCGTGCCGACCTGCGCGTGGAAACGCCCGACGGTGCGTATTCGCTGTCCACCGACTGGCTGGTGGTGGCCGACGGCGCGCGCAGCCCGATCCGCACCATGCTCGGGCTGGACATCGAGGGCAAGATCTTCATGGACCGCTTCCTGATCGCTGACGTGGTCATGAAGGCGGACTTTCCCACCGAGCGCTGGTTCTGGTTCGACCCGCCCTTCCACCCCAACCAGTCGGTGCTGCTGCACCGCCAGGCCGACAACGTGTTCCGCATCGACTTCCAGCTCGGCTGGGAGGCCGATCCCGAGCAGGAGAGGAAGCCCGAGAACGTGATCCCGCGCATCAAGGCGATGCTCGGCGACGACCGCGAGTTCGAGCTCGAGTGGGTCAGCGTGTACACCTTCCAGTGCCGGCGCATGAACAGCTTCACCCACGGTCGCGTGCTCTTCGTCGGCGACGCCGCGCACCAGGTCTCGCCCTTCGGCGCGCGTGGAGCCAACTCCGGCATCCAGGACGCCGACAACCTGGTGTGGAAGCTCAAGCTGGTCATGGACGGCAAGGCGCCGGCCGTGCTGCTCGACACCTACGCCGAGGAGCGCGGCTTCGCGGCGGACGAGAACATCATGAACTCGACGCGCTCGACCGACTTCATCACCCCCAAGAGCCGCACCAGCAGGACCTTCCGCAACGCGGTGCTGGGCCTGGCCGAGCACCATCCCTTCGCGCGCGCCCTGGTCAACTCCGGGCGCCTGTCGGTGCCGAGCTTCCTCGTCGATTCGCGGCTCAACACCGCCGACGATGCGGTGTTCGCCGGCAACATGGTGCCCGGTGCGCCGATGGACGATGCCCCGGTCGCGTCGGCGGGCGGCGAGCCGTGGCTGTTGCAGGTGCTCGGCGACCGCTTCCAGGTGCTGCACTACGTTGTCGACGCGGCCGACCTCGACACCGCCCGCGTCGCTGCGCTGCAGTTGCTCGCCGACGGGCCGGTCGCGGTCGAGCCGATCGTGGTCGCGGCGCGCGGGCAGGCGCCGGCGGGTCTGCGCACGGTGATCGATGCGAAGGGCCGCATCCGCGAGCGCTACGACCTGCAGCCCGGTACCACCTATCTCGTTCGCCCCGACCAGCATGTCGCCGCGCGCTGGCGTGCCCTCGACCCGGCCCGCGTGCGCGCCGCCGTCGCCCGCGCCACCTGCAACGCCTGAAAGGAGACCGCCATGGCCCTGAACACCCAACCCAACCTGTTCGAACCCGGCAAGCGCTATTTCCGTGCCTTCTCGCCCGGCGACGACTTCTACGAAGCCTTGATCGAGACCCACCGCGAGCTCAGCGACGAGCAGAGCGAGATGGTCAACGCCCGCCTGATCCTGCTGCTCGCCAACCACATCGGCGACATCGCGGTGCTGCGCGAGGCCCTGAAACTCGCGCGCGAGGGCGTGGCGGGCGAAAGCTGACGAAGTCCTTCAGCGCGTGGGGCGGCTGGATTCGCGGCTTCCGCCGCCCCTACAGAAGAACCCGACGCGTGCTGTTTCATGTGGAGCGGCGGCAGCCGCGAGCCGGCGATGCCGCTGCGCAATGGACGTCGGTGCGTGCGCGACGGCTGGATTCGCGGCTTCCGCCGCTCCTACAGGCGCCCCCGAAGCGTGCTGTTTCGTGTAGGAGCGGCGGCAGCCGCGAACCCGCGACGCAGCCGCGCCAGACGCGCGGTGGGTCGTGCGGGGCGGTGCTTCCGGGCAATCGGTGGCGCGCCGGTTTCCCTGCATCATCCCCCTGCGAACGCACCTTCCCGCGCCACGTAGCCGGACAGCGCCTCGCGAAAGCTTTGCGCCGCCGGTGACAGCGAGCGGCCGTTGCGGCTGAAGACGTAGAAGCGGCGCGTCACCACCGGCTCCACCAGCGGCCGCATGTCGAGCCGGTACAGGCGCACCAGCGAGGCCGCATAGGGGATGCAGATGGTCACCCCGAGCCCGGCGGCGACCATGCTCAGCGCGGTCGACATGAAGGTCACCGTGGTGGCCGGGTCGAGTTCGCCTTCGCGCATCGCGGTGTGCAGGTCCACCGACAGGCGCTCGGTGAACTGTCCCTGCAGGGTGATCAGCGGGTGATCGACCAGGTCCGCCCAGCGCACTTGCTCGCGCGCCGCGAGCGCATGTCCGGGCGGAAAGACGGCATGGAAAGGCAGTTCGAAGAGCAGCGTGGCATTGATGTCCGAGTTCGGGTCGCGCTCGGGACCGAGGCCGAAATCCACCTCCCCGGAAAACACCCGCGAGGTCACGCTCTCCACCGCGCAGTCGATCAGGCGGATGTCCACTTCCGGGTGTTCGCGGCGATAGCTCGCGATCACCTCGGGCAGCAGCGTGCATGCCATCAGCTGCGGGGCCGCCACCCGCACCACCCCTTTCTTCAGCGCCTTCAGGTTGGCGACCTCGTCGAGCACGCCGTCGAGGTCGGCGAGGATCTTGTCGATCAGGGGGTAGATGCCGCGCCCGATCTCGGAGAGCTGGATGCGCCGCGTGCTGCGGTCGAACAGGCGCACGCCGAGCGTCTGCTCGATCTCCTTGATCAGCCCGCTGAGCGCGGACTGGGTGATGAACAGGCTCTCGGCGGCCAGCGTGAAGCTGCCGGTACGAGCCACGGCGACGAAGGCGCGCAGCTGGCGCAAAGTAATATTCATCGGGTTGTCCGATAAGTCGATCTGAAAAATCTGTTGGAATGATAGAAGCTTTTCGCCTTTAATGGCGTTGTGCCTTATCCGGCGATAAACGAAACGCCTCGCCGGGACCCTATAACGAGGATGGAGCAAGGAGACTGCAATGACCCCGATCGTGAAGAAGATCCACCACGTGGCCTACCGCTGCAAGGATGCGCTCGAGACCGCGCGCTGGTACGAGCAGCACCTGGGCATGAAGCTGGTGCTGTCGATCGCCGAGGATGCGGTGCCCTCGACCGGCGAGCCCGACCCCTACATGCACATCTTCATGGATGCGGGCATGGGCAACGTGCTCGCCTTCTTCGAGCTGCCCACCCGTGCGGCGATGGGCCGCGACGAGAACACCCCGGCGTGGACCCAGCACCTGGCGATGGAGGTGGATTCGATGGAGACCCTGCTCGCCACCAAGGCCCGCCTCGAGTCCGAGGGCATCCAGGTGGTCGGCCCCACCGACCACGCGCTGTTCCAGTCGATCTACTTCTTCGACCCCAGCGGCCACCGCCTCGAGCTGGCCTGCAACACCCACCGCCCCGGCATGCTGGAAGCCCTCGACAAGGTCAAGTGGGACATGCTCGAGGAGTGGGCGCAGACCAAGAAGGCCCCCAAGCACGCCGCCTGGATGCACGACGGCAGCTACAAGGAGATGTTCCAGTGAAACTCGCCACCCTCAAGCAAGGCGGCCGCGATGGCACCCTGGTCGTCGTCAGCCGTGATCTCGCCCGCTGCCGTCCGGTGCAGGCGATCGCCCGCACGCTGCAGGCCGCGCTCGACGACTGGCAGGCCTGCGAGCCGCAGCTGCGCCAGGTCTACGAGGCCCTGAACAGTGGCGCGGTGGACGCCCAGCCCTTCGACCAGGCCGCCTGCGCCTCGCCGCTGCCGCGCGCTTACCAGTGGGCCGACGGTTCGGCCTACATCAACCACGTCGAGCTGGTGCGCAAGGCGCGCAACGCCGAGATGCCACCTTCGTTCTACACCGACCCGCTGATGTACCAGGGTGGCTCGGACAGCTTCATCGGCCCGCGCGACGCGGTGGTGGCCGACGAGGCCTGGGGCATCGACTTCGAGGCCGAGGTCACCGTGGTGACCGGCGACGTACCGATGGGCGCCACGCCCGCCGAGGCGGCGCAGGCAATCCGCCTGGTGATGCTGGTGAACGACGTCAGCCTGCGCAACCTGATCCCCAACGAGCTCGCCAAGGGCTTCGGCTTCTTCCAGAGCAAGCCGGCGTCGGCCTTCAGCCCGGTGGCGGTGACGCCCGACGAACTGGGCGCGGCCTGGAAGGACGCCAAGGTGCATCTGCCGCTGGTCGTGCATCTCAACGGCAAGATGTTCGGCAAGCCCGAGGCGGGCCTGGACATGACCTTCGACTTCGGCCAGCTCGTCGCCCACGTGGCGAAGACGCGCGAGCTTGAGGCGGGCTCCATCATCGGTTCGGGCACCGTGTCGAACAAGCAGGGCGACCTGTGGGGCTCGTCGATCGAGCATGGCGGCGTCGGCTACTGCTGCCTGGCCGAGGTGCGCACCTACGAGACCATCGAGCAGGGCAAGCCGGTCACGCCCTTCATGCGTGATGGCGATGTCGTCAGCATCGAGATGTTCGATCGTGAAGGGGCGAGCGTGTTCGGCACCATCGAGAACCGCGTCGCCGCATTGCGCGGCTGAGTTCGCCGCGCCTGCCGACGGCCGCCCAGAGGGCCGTGGTAGGCACCCCGCAAGCATTCCATGCAACCCGGCCGCCTGCGCTGCGGCCACCCCCGACCTCACCCGGAGCGAGACAGATGAACAAGAAAACCCTGATCGGCATCGCCCTTGCCGCCACCACCCTGATCGCCGGCCCCGCCAGGGCCGAGGAGATCCTCCTCAAGGTGGCGCACTTCTGGCCCGCCACCGCGCTCAGCCAGCAGAAGATCCTCGAGCCCTGGTGCGCGAAGATCGCCGCCGAGTCGAACAATCGCCTCAAGTGCCAGATCTTCCCGGCGATGCAACTCGGCGGCACGCCGGCGCAGCTGATCCAGCAGGCCGCCGACGGCGTGGCCGACATCGTGTGGACCCTGCCCGGCTACACCGCCGGCCGTTTCCCCTCGGTGGAAGTGTTCGAGCTCCCCTTCATCGCACGTGGTGCCGAGGGGGCCAGCCGCGCTGCCTGGGAGTACTACGAGCAGTTCGGCAAGAAGGACTTCGAGTCGGTCCGGCCGCTCGCCTTCCACGTCCACGACGCCGGCCACATCCACAACAACAAGCGCGAGATCAAGAGCCTGGCCGACTTCCGCGGCCTCAAGATGCGCGCGCCGACGCGGCTCACCAACCGCATGATCGCCCACCTCGGCGCCACCCCGGTGGCGATGCCGATGCCGCAGACGCCCGAGGCGGTGTCCAAGGGCGTGGTCGACGGCTACGTGCTGCCGTGGGAAGTCATCCCCACCATGAAGCTGCACGAGATGACCAAGTTCCACACCGAGATGGATCCCTCGCAGCCCTCGCTGTACACCACCTTCTTCACCATCGCGATGAACAAGGCCAAGTACGAGAGCCTGCCCGACGACCTCAAGAAGGTGATCGACGCCAACTCCGGCGCCGATTTCTCGGCCTCGATCGGCCGCGCCTGGGACGAATCCGCGCCGGCCGCGCGCAAGCTGGCGCAGGAGCGCGGCAACCAGTTCCACACCATCCCCGCCAGCGAAGCCGGCGCCTGGGTCAAGGTCGGCGACCGCCTCGCCGAGGAGTGGGTGAAGGAAGTCACCGCCAAGGGCTACCCCGGCCAAGAGATGCTCGACAGCGCGCGCGCGTCGATCGCCAAGTACAGCAAGTAAGCCCCGCCGGCCGCGCGCGCCGCGGCCCCCCCACTCTCGTACATCCTGCGATCGCCCCGGCACACCCGCCAGGGCGGCGGGATCGGTGCGTCCGTGCGGCGCAGTGGCGCGTCGCACGCACATCCCCTTCCAGACGGAGCGATCTCCATGGCAGAAGTCATCCCCCAACTCGACGAGCAGGTCGACCCCGGGCCGCGCGACGCGGTCGGGCATTTCCTCTTCGCGTGGTCGCAACTCTCGGCGCTCGGCGGCGCGGTGCTGTTGTTCGGCGCCTGCGCGCTGTCGGTGTACAGCGTGATCGGGCGCTGGCTGTTCGATGCCCCGGTGCTCGGCGACGTCGAGATGGTGCAGATGGCCTGCGCGCTCGCGATCGCCGCCTGCCTGCCCTACGCGCAGATGAAGAACGCGCACGTGATCGTCGACTTCTTCACCGCCAGCGCCCCGCTGGGCGTGCGCCGCACGCTCGACCGCATTGCCTCCCTGGTGCTCGCCGTGGCTGCCGCGGTGATCGCCTGGCGCAGCTTTGTCGGCGCCTTCGAGGCGGCGAATTCGGGCGAGAGCAGCATGATTCTCGGCTGGCCGCTGTGGTGGTCCTACCTCACGCTGGGGCCGGGCTTCCTGCTGCTGTCGCTCACCGGCCTGTACACCGCCTGGAAGGGCAGCATGCACAACGAAGTGGGTGAACAACAATGAGCAGCGTGACGATCGGTTTCCTCGTCGGTGGCCTGACCCTGGTCCTGCTTGCGCTCCGCATCCACATCGGCATGGCGATGCTGGTGGGCGGCTCGATCGGCTACATCGCGGTGTCCGGCTGGGATCCGCTGATGAGCTACTTCAAGCACCTCGGCTACAGCCGCTTCTCGGTCTACGACCTGTCGGTGGTGCCGCTCTTCCTGCTGATGGGCAACATCGCCTCGCACGGCGGCCTGTCGCGCCGGCTGTTCGAGGCCACCAACGCCTTCCTCGGCCACTACCGCGGCGGCGTGGCGATGAGCGCGATCGGCGCGTGCGCCGGTTTCGGCGCGATCTGCGGCTCCTCGCTCGCCACCGCGGCGACGATGGGCAAGGT
>JAKLLJ010000086.1 GCA_023150215.1 Thauera sp.
AAACTGCCCGCATCACCCGCATCGCCCGCCGCCGCGCCAAGCCCGGGCGGGAGGCCGAATACGAAGTGATGTTGCGCGAGATGCTCGCCAAGATGCGCGCGCACGGTGGCTTCCTTGGCGGCGACATGATCCCGCCCGAAGTCCCGGGCGACGAGTACCAGCTCGTAGTGCGTTTTGCCTCCGAGGCCGAGTTGCAGGCCTGGGACATGAGCGAGGTCCGCCTGGAACTGCTCGAGCGCATGAAGGAGGTTGCCGAGGGTGAGCCGGAGTTCCGTAAGTTGAGCGGGCTCGAGGCCTGGTTCGAGCCTGCGGTGGTGCCGGCCAGCATGCATCCGCCGCGCGCCCGGATGGCAGTCGTCACCTGGATGGGAATCTTCCCGGTGGTGTCGCTCTACCTGTGGCTGGTGTCGCTCTGGCCCGGTTTCCAGGCGCTGCCCTTCCTGCCGCGCACCGCGGCATTCACCGCGTTGATCGTCGTCACCATGACCTGGGTGGTGATGCCGCGCCTCACTCGCGTGATGCGCCGCTGGCTGGCACCCGCCGCCAAGCACTGAGCGCGGCGCGGCTGTCGAGCCGGCTCGCCACAGCGATCCGGCACCCCAATGCAGGAGCGGCGGCAGCCGCGAACCCCCGCAGGCTCGCCCGCCGCGACCCCGCCAAACCCGTTCCCGGCCGTTCCCATCTACTCCGCCGGGCCGATTCCGAACACGATCGTCCCGGCGCCCTCGATCCGCCCCTCCAGGCGGTCGCCAGGCTGCACCGGACCCACGCCCTCGGGCGTGCCGGTGAAGATCAGGTCTCCCGGCTGCAGGTGGTAGTAGGTCGACAGGTCGGCGATGAGCTCCGGGATGCTCCAGATCATGTTGTCCAGGTCGGCGTGCTGGCGGCGCTCGCCATTGACCGACAGGCTGATCTCGCCCTTGCGCAGGACGTGGCCGCCGGCAGGGGTGATCTCACCGCACACCGCGCCGTGCTCGACGTTCTTGGCGAGGTCCCACGGGTTGCCCTTCGCCTTCGCCGCGGCCTGCAGGTCGCGGCGGGTCATGTCCAGGCCGCAGGCGTAGCCGTAGATCATGCGTGCGGCAGCGGCTTCGTCGACCCGGAAGCCGGGCTCGTCGAGCGCGACCACCAGCTCCATCTCGTGGTGGTAATCAGCGGTCTCGGGCGGGTAGGGCGCCACGCTGCCCGACTGCGCGAGGTTGGCCGACGACTTGGTGAAGTACACCGGACGCATGCTCGACTTGTCGACCGAGGTGCCCATCTCGATCGCGTGGGCCTGATAGTTGCGCCCGACGAAGAACAGGCGATTGACCGGAAAGCGGGCGCTGGTGCCGCGCACCGGCAGGGAAACGGGCGCGGGCGGCGTCCACAGGTAGTTGATCTCGGGCATGGCAGTCCTTGCGATCGAAAAGCTCGCGAGTCTACAACGGCAGGGGTGGCATGGGGGCTCGGTTATAATGGCGCGCTCCCGTAGGCGCCGCCGACCGGCCTCTCCGTTTCGCCCGTCTCCTGACTCCGGTTTCCCGACAACATGACTGCTATCCTCAAGCTGCGTGGCGCTCCGGCGCTGTCCTCCTCCCGTCTGGAACGCCTCTCCCGCGCTGTCGGCGAGGTGCTGCCCAAGCTCACCAGGCTGGCCGCCGAGCACTGGTACTTCGTCGAGGTGTCTGCGCCGCTCGACGCCGAGGAGGCCGCCCGCCTGGTCGAGCTGCTCGACGCCCGCCCGGCGAGCGACACGCCGCCCGCCGGCACGCTGCGCCTGGTGGTGCCGCGTCTGGGCACGATCTCGCCGTGGTCGTCCAAGGCCACCGACATCGCGCACCAGTGCGGCTTCGACAAGATCGTGCGCATCGAGCGCGGCCTCGCCTACACGATCGACGGGCGCGCGGTGGCGGGCAATGCCGCGCTGCCGGCGCTGCTGCACGACCGCATGACCGAGACGGTGCTCGACGCCGTCGACGCCGCCGAGGCACTTTTCCATCATTACGAGCCGCAGCCGCTCACCACCGTGGACATCCTCGGCGGCGGTCGCGCCGCGCTGGAGAAAGCCAACGGTGAGCTCGGCCTGGCGCTGTCCGAGGACGAGATCGACTACCTGGTGGAGAACTTCGGCCGCATGGGGCGCAACCCGACCGACGTCGAGCTGATGATGTTCGCCCAGGCCAACTCCGAGCACTGCCGGCACAAGATCTTCAACGCCGACTGGGTGATCGACGCGCGGCCGATGGAGAAATCGCTGTTCGGCATGATCAAGGACACCCACAAGGCCCACCCCGAAGGTACGGTGGTGGCCTACTCGGACAACGCCTCGGTGATCGAGGGCGCGCGCATCGCCCGCCTGTACCCGGACGCCGACGGCGCCTTCCGCTACCACGACGAGGACACCCACATCCTCGCCAAGGTCGAGACCCACAACCACCCGACCGCGATCTCGCCCTTCCCGGGCGCGGCCACCGGCGCCGGCGGCGAGATTCGCGACGAGGGCGCGACCGGCCGCGGCTCGCGTCCGAAGGCCGGTCTGGCCGGCTTCACGGTCTCCAACCTCAACATCCCCGGCTTCGCCCAGCCCTGGGAGAAGCCCTACGGCAAGCCCGAGCGCATCGCCTCCGCGCTCGACATCATGATCGAGGGCCCGATCGGCGCCGCGGCTTTCAACAACGAGTTCGGCCGTCCCAACCTCGCCGGCTACTTCCGCACCTTCGAGCAGGCGGTCCAGGGCGAGGTGCGCGGCTACCACAAGCCGATCATGATCGCCGGCGGCCTGGGCAGCATCCAGGCGCGGCAGTCCGAGAAGCCCACCTTCCCGCCGGGCACGCTGCTGATCCAGCTCGGCGGCCCGGGCATGCTGATTGGTCTCGGCGGTGGTGCGGCTTCGTCGATGGCCACCGGCACCAACACTGCCGACCTCGACTTCGCCTCGGTGCAGCGCGGCAACCCCGAGATCCAGCGCCGCTGCCAGGAGGTCATCGACGCCTGCTGGCAGCAGGGCGACAAGAACCCGATCATCGCCATCCACGACGTCGGCGCCGGCGGCCTGTCGAACGCGATGCCCGAGCTGGCCGACCACGCCGGCCTCGGCGCGCACTTCGAGCTGCGCGAGGTGCACATCGAGGAGCCGGGCATGAGCCCGCGCGAGATCTGGTCGAACGAGTCGCAGGAGCGCTACGTGCTCGCGATCGCGCCCGAGAGCCTGCCGCTGTTCCAGGCCTTCTGCGAGCGCGAGCGCTGCCCGTTCGCGGTGCTCGGCACCGCCACCGCCGACGGCCACCTCACCGTGTCCGACCGCCACTTCGGCAACAAGCCGGTGGACATGGACATGAAGGTGCTGCTCGGCAAGCCGCCGAAGATGACGCGCAACGTGTCGCGGCGCGCGGTGCATCTGCCGCCCTTCGACACCACCGGCTTCGACCTTCAGGAAGCCGGGATGCGCGTGCTGCGCGTGCCGGCGGTGGCCAGCAAGAATTTCCTCATCACCATCGGCGACCGCTCGGTGGGCGGCCTGACCGCACGCGACCAGTTCGTCGGGCCGTGGCAGGTGCCGGTGGCCGACGTCGCGGTCACCGCGATGAGCTTCCAGGGCTGGCGCGGCGAGGCCTTCGCGATGGGCGAGCGCACGCCGCTGGCCTGCGTCGACGCCCCGGCCTCGGGCCGCATGGCGATCGGCGAGGCGATCACCAACATCGCCGCCGCCGACATCGCCAAGCTGGGCGACGTCAAGCTGTCGGCCAACTGGATGGCGGCCGCGGGTCACCGTGGCGAGGACGCCAGGCTCTACGACACGGTCAAGGCGGTGTCCGAGTTCTGCATCGCCGCCGGCATGTCGATCCCGGTCGGCAAGGATTCGCTGTCGATGCGTTCCGCCTGGCAGGACGGCAATGAGGACAAGCAGGTCGTCGCCCCGCTGTCGCTGATCGCGACCGCGTTCGCCCCGGTGCAGGACATCCGCAACACGCTCACGCCGCAACTGCAGCTGCCCGAAGGCGTGGAAACCGAGTTGCTGCTGCTCGACCTCGGCAACGGCAAGAACCGGCTCGGCGGTTCGGTGTTCGCCCAGGCCTACGATTCGGTCGGCGAGCACGCGCCCGATGTCGACCCGGCCCAGCTCAAGGCCTTCTTTGAGACCATCCAGCGGCTGCGTCGCGACGGCTTGCTGCTCGCCTACCACGACCGCTCCGACGGCGGCCTGTTCGCCACCGTGTGCGAGATGGCTTTCGCCGCCAAGTGCGGCCTGTCTTTGATCCTCGACACCGTGTGCTACGACCCCTACATGATGGATGTCGATGGCCTCGAGAAGAAGCCCGACACCCTCAAGGGCCGTTTCGACGACCGCCTGTTCGCCGGCCTGTTCGCTGAAGAACTGGGCGCAGTGATCCAGATTCGCCGCGAGGACCGCTCGCGCATCACCGAACAGCTACGCGCGGCCAAGCTCGCCTACCACTTCATCGGCGAGCCCAACGACAAGGACGAGATCCGCCTGCGCCGCAACGCCAAGCTGGTGTTCTCCGCCAGCCGTGTCGAGCTGCTGCGGACCTGGTCCGAGACCAGCTACCGCATCGCCAGCCTGCGTGACGACCCCGAGTGCGTGCAGCAGGAGTTCGACGCGCTGGCCGATGCCGCCAACCCCGGCCTGACGGTGGCGCTGTCCTTCGACGTCAAGGAGGACGTGGCGGCGCCCTTCATCGCCAGCGGTGTTCGCCCCAAGGTGGTCGTGCTGCGCGAGCAGGGCGTCAATTCGCAGTTCGAGATGGCGGCCGCCTTCGAGCGCGCCGGCTTCACGCCGGTCGACGTGCACATGTCCGACCTGCAGGCCGGCCGCATCGATCTCGCCGACTTCCACGGCCTCGCGGCCTGCGGTGGCTTCTCCTATGGCGACGTGCTCGGCGCCGGGCAGGGCTGGGCCAAGTCCATCCTGTTCAACACACGCCTGCGCGACGAATTCGAGGCCTTCTTCCGCCGCAGCGACACCTTCGCGCTCGGCGTGTGCAACGGCTGCCAGATGATGGCCCACCTCGCACCGATCATCCCCGGCGCCGAGGCCTGGCCGACCTTCCAGCGCAACCGCAGCGAGCAGTTCGAGGCGCGCTTCGTGATGGTCGAGGTCACCGACAGTCCGTCCATTCTGCTGCAGGGCATGGCCGGCAGCCGCATGCCTATCGTCGTCAGCCACGGCGAGGGCAGGGCGGTGTTCCGCAGCGAGGCCGAGCGCGAGCGCGTCGTGCTCGCGCTGCGCTACGTCGACAACCACGGCAACCCGGCGCAGGCTTACCCCGCCAACCCGAATGGATCGCCCTCCGGAGTGACCGGGTTCACGACCGCGAACGGTCGCTTCACGATCATGATGCCGCACCCGGAGCGTACTGCGCGCACGCTGCAGATGTCATGGGCACCGCAATGGCTGGTCCAGGACAGTCCGGACGCCTCGCCCTGGCTGCGCATGTTCCGCAATGCACGGGTCTGGCTCGGCTGACGGCTGCAGCGTGCATCGGAGGACGGGATTGGACCAGACGATATCGACGCGCGAACTCAGGCTCGGCATGTTCGTCGTCGACATCGACCGGCCGTGGACCGAGACGCCTTTCATGATGCAGGGCCTCCTGCTCGAGAACGTCGAGCAGCTCAGGGCGCTGCAACACTACTGTCGCTCGGTCACGATCGACCGTTCGCGCTCGGTCGGCGACCAGTACAGCGCCAAGTTCATCGACAAGGACGATCCGCGGCGCGGCGCGGACGGCGCGCTGCGCCAGCATCCGGACATCATCGAGTCGCGGATCGAGGCGCAGCGCTTCCTCAAGGTCGCGCGCGAGTTCAAGGGCAGGATCCACACCACCCGGCTGCCGCATGTGCCGCGCGTGCGCAGCGAGGAAGGCCGCAGCCGGATCGATTCCGAGCTGCTCTACTGTGCGCCGATCGTCGATGACGTCTACCGAGCGTTGCGCGAGGCCCGGCTCGCGATCGACGACGATGCGGCAATCGACGTCGCACGGCTCGACGGGCTGGTCGGCGAGATGGCCGCGGGCGTGCAACGCAACCCGGACGCGCTGCTGTGGCTGACGCGGCTCAAGCGCACCGACCAGTACGCCTACGATCACGCGGTGAACGTGTCGGTCCATGGCATGGTGTTTGCGCGCTTCGTCGGCCTCAGCGCGAACCAGGTGCGCCAGCTCGGACTCGCCGGGCTGCTCCAGGATATCGGCAAGGTCCAGATCGACTACGAGGTGCTGAGCAAGCCCGGACCGCTCGACGAGCGCGAGTTCGAGCATGTCAAGGCGCATGTCAGCAACACCCTCAAGCTGCTGCAGGCGCATGAGGGCTTCGATGCCGAGGTGCTGGGCATCATCGCCGCCCACCACGAGCGCTTCGACGGCACCGGCTATCCGCGTGGCCTCGCGGGCATGAAGATTCCGCTGGCGGCGGAGATGGCGGGCATCGTCGATACCTACTGCGCGATGACGCGGGAGCGGGTCTATCGCGAGGCGGTGTCGAGCCAGCGCGCGATGGAAACGCTCAACCAGCTGCGCAACACGCTGTTTCGCGAGACCCTCATTGATCAGTTCCTGCAGTGCATCGGCCTTTATCCGATCGGCACCCTGGTCGAACTCAACAGCGGCGAGGTTGGCGTCGTCATCCAGCAGAACCAGGTGCGCCGGCTGCAGCCACGCGTGCTTGTGCTGCTCGCCCCGGACAAGAGCGTGGAACGCTTTCCACGTACCCTCGACCTGCTGATGCAGCCCGAGACCGCCGATGGCGCACCTTACCGCATTGTCCAGGCGCTGCCGCTCAACGCCTACGGCATCGATCCCAACGACTTCTTCCTGGCCTGATCATGGAATCGCTGACGCCGACGGGGTTTCTCACCGCACTCACCGAGGTCTCCACACGCCTGGTCGAGACCAGGGCGGGCAGGCTCGGCGTCGGCGTCATTTCGCTCTATGCCCAGGCGGATGCGACGCTATACCGCCTGCCGCTCGAGCATCTGCGCCGCTTCGAGCGTGCCGTGGAGCAGCGGATCCGCGCCCAGCTGCGCCGCCAGGACCAGCTTTTCGCGGTCGACGGCAAGGAATGGCTGATCGTGCTGCCCGGCCTTGCCAGCAGTGCGGTGCTGACGCTTGGCATGCTGCGCTTCGAGCAGCTCTTCAATGACGGACCGCTGGTGGTCGATGGCATCGAATTGCCGATCCGCATCGTCTGTGGCGGGGCATTTTCCCTCGACCATGGCGACGATGCGTTTCATCTGCTGCAGTCGGCGCGTATCGCCGGCCTGGTCGCCGGCCGCGGCGTCAGCGGCAGCCTTATCTACGAGCCGTCGATGGAGCGTAGTGCGCCCAAGGCCGCGCTCCTCGAGCACGACCTGCGCGCAGCCTTCGCCGGCGGCACCGAGCTCGAGCTGTGGCTGCAGCCCAAGGTGCATGTGGCGACCGGCGCGTGCCGCAGCACCGAGGCGCTGCTGCGCTGGCGCAACAGCGCCGGCGAGCTGATCCCGCCGCCGGTGGTGATCGGCCTCATCGACCGTCTCGGCCTGCGCCACCGCTTCAATCGCTGGTTGTTCCAGCGCGCAGCACAGATCTTGCATATCCTGCGGCTCGAAGGCCTGGAAGCCGACCTGTCGATCAACCTGTCCGCGACCGATCTCTACGACGCCGAGGTCCCCGACCTGATCGCGCAGGCCCTGTCGACCTGGAGCGTGGAGGCGCCCCGCCTGTGCCTCGAGATCACCGAGACCAGCATGATCGACGAGGCTGCCGGCAACAACGTTCCCGAGGTCCTTTACCGCCTGCGCCAGTTGGGCGTCTCGCTGTCGATCGACGATTTCGGCACCGGGTTCTCCGGCATGAGCCGGCTCAAATGGCTCGCGGTCCAGGAGGTCAAGATCGACCGCAGCTTCGTCACCGACCTGCTGACCTCCGCGCGCGACCGCGAGATCGCGGCTTCGATCATCGATCTCTCGCATCGCCTCGGTGTGGAGGTCACCGCCGAGGGCGTGGAGGACGAAAGCACTGCCCGCCTGCTCGCCGGCATGGGCTGCGACCACCTCCAGGGCTTCCTTTTCGCGCCGGCGCTGCCGCTGGACGACTTCGTCGCCTGGGTGCGAAAGCGGATGGGGGTCGGCGTGGCGACCGCCGGGCAAAAATGAGCCCGATCAAATTAAGCGTCTACTGATTCGGTAGAATCCGGGCTGTCATCAAGGTCTTGTCGAGTCCCCTTCGTCTCATGCAGCGCTTTTGCCAACGTCTCCTTGCCTGGATCGCGATCTTTGCGATGGCCTTGAGTGCGCTGGCGCCAGCGGTGAGCCGTGCCATGGGGCCGGACGACAGCGGTCGCTACACGATGCCGCTTTGTTCCGCTGCCGGTGTCGAGTGGGTCGAGCTCAGCGCCGAAGAGGCCGCGTTCTACGGCGCAACCGGTGCGGTGTCCGGCGAGCATGAGGGCGGCAAGCTGCCCTCGCTCGAGCATTGTCCCTACTGTTGTGCCCACTTTGGCGGCGCTTTGCTGCCGCCGTCGGGCCTGCCTGCGGTGTTTGCCGTCGCCGGCAGCGCCGTGATGCCCGCGCTGTTCCTCGTTGCACCGCGACCGCTGTTTGCGTGGTCGCCGTCGCATCCGCGCGCGCCCCCCGCACGCGCCTGAGCACGCTCGGCGATCGCATTCCGCGTTCGCCCCGTGTTCCCCCTGCTTCCTCCCTGAGCTCATCCGCAACGCGCGCTTGCCGCTGATCCGGCTTGCGTGTCACCCATTTGCGCGCCTGCGCCCGCCTGCCGCCCGATCTCGGGCGCACACGGCCGCGGGGGCCGGTGCATTCATCCATCCATCCATCGATTCATCCGGAGAACCTCCATGCAAAAACGCTTCCTCGCCGCTCCCCTGCTTGCCGCCATCCTCGCCCTCGGCAGCGCCCCCGCCATGGCCGACGTCGCCGTCAGCGAAGCCTGGGTGCGCGCCACCGTCCCGGCGCAGAAGGCCACCGGCGCCTTCATGCAGCTCAAGTCCGACGCCGATGCCCGACTGCTGTCCGCGACTTCACCGGTCGCCGGCGTGGTCGAGATCCACGAGATGGTGATGGACGGCGCGGTGATGAAGATGAATGCCGTGCCCGGCCTCGACCTGCCTGCGGGCCGGACCGTCGAGCTCGCACCGGGCGGCTATCACGTGATGCTGATGGATCTGAAGCAGCAGGTGAAGGAGGGTGACGAGGTGCCGCTCACGCTGACCGTCGAGAACAAGGACGGCAGTCGCGCGACGCTGGAGGTGAAAGCCGCCGCTCGTCCGCTCAACGCGCCGATGAAGATGCACCACTGAGCATCGCCGGGATCAATTGAAGAACAACGAGGAAAACAACATGAACAGGATCTTCAAGCGCCTCCCGCTCGCCGTCGCCGTGTCGATGGCCCTGCCGGTGCTGGCGCAGGCCCAGGAGACGAAGCTCGAAAGCGTGGTGGTTACTGCGCCTGCTGCAGCCTCGACGACCAGCGGCTCGGTGCTCACCGGGTCTGCGCTGCAGTCGCTCAAGCCTGCAACCAGCGATTCCGCCTCACTGCTGCGCGACGTGCCTGGCGTAAGCCTTTACGGCTCGGGAGGCGTCTCGAGCCTGCCGTCGATTCGAGGCCTGGCTGATGACCGCATCCGCATCAAGGTCGATGGCATGGACCTGATCGCCGCCTGCCCCAACCACATGAACCCGGCGCTGTCCTACCTGGACCCCTCCAATGTGGGGCTGCTCGAGGTCTATCCCGGTATCTCGCCGGTCAGCGTCGGTGGCGACAGCATCGCCGGCACCATCGTTGCGGAATCGAAGGCACCGGTATTCGCCGAAGCGGGCAAGACCGTGGTGACCGGTGAGGTCGGGGCCTTCTATCGCAGCAACGGTAATGCGCGCGGCGGGAACCTCGGCGCCACCTTCGCCAGCGATTCGCTGAGCGTCAGTTATTCGGGTTCGACGGCCGAGAGCGACAACTACGAGGCCGCGCGTGCGTTCAAGACGCTGGCGGCCACCGGCAGGGTCGGGCACACCTTGCCGCTCGACGAGGTGGGATCCACCGCCTACAAGAGCCGTAACCATGAACTGGGCTTCGCCTTCAAGGGGGGCGACCACCTGTTCGAGGCCAAGGTCGGCTTGCAGGACGTTCCCTACGAGTTGTGGCCGAACCAGCGCATGGACATGCTCGAAAACGACCAGAAGCGTGTAAACCTGCGCTATCAGGGCAAGTACGACTGGGGCAGGCTCGAGGCACGTGCCTACCACGAGAAGGTCGAGCACTTCATGGACTTCGGTGCGGACAAGCGGTTCTGGTATGGGGGAAGCGTAACCAACGACGTCATCATCGGCTCCGGTGGCCCGACGGTTCTCAATGGCACGCCCTGCGCTCCGCTCAGCCCGTCATGCGCCGCAGGGATGCCGATGAACACCGAGAGCAAGAACACCGGCTTCGCGCTCAAGGGCGACATCAATCTGACGGCGACCGATCTTCTTCGCGCGGGCGCGGAAATCCAGCGTTACCAGCTCGACGACTGGTGGCCGGCTTCCGGCGGCGGGATGTGGCCGAACACCTTCTGGAACATCAACAACGGTGAGCGTGACCGCAATGCGCTCTTTGCGGAGTGGGAGGCGCAGCCGAGTTCGCAATGGACGACCCTGGCCGGCGTGCGCTATGAGCACGTCAACACCGATGCGGGACCTGTTCAGGCTTACAACAACGCAATGCCCCCGGCCACAACGCTGGTTCCTGCCTTCAACAATGCCGATCGCGAGCGCACCGACAACAACTGGGACGTGACGCTGCTGGCCAAATACACCGTCGATCCCATGCTCGATGTGGAGGTCGGTTTCGCGCGCAAGGTGCGCTCGCCCAGCCTCTACGAGCGCTACAGCTGGTACAGCCGCGGCATGGAAATGCTGATGGTGAACTGGTTCGGTGACGGCAACGGTTACATCGGCGACATGAACCTCGAGCCGGAGAAGGCGCACACCGTTTCGGCCACTTTCGACTGGCATTCGATCGATCGCAAGTGGGAGCTGAAGGCGACGCCGTTCTACTCGCGCGTCACGGACA
>JAKLLJ010000087.1 GCA_023150215.1 Thauera sp.
AGCTTCTGCGTGGCGAGGCGGGCGAGGAGGGCGTCGAAGGAGAGGGACATCGTGATTTCGTGGGCGTCAGCCGGTTGCTGCAGGGGTGCTGGATTAGGGCGCGTCGACAAGTCGGCGGGCGGTGCGCGGAGCGGCAAAGCGCGGATTATCGTTCATCCCGGCACGAGGCGGCGAGCGCTGCGAAGCCGGCCGCGAGCGAGCAGGCTCGCAGCCGCGTCGGTTTTCGTAGGAGCGCCGGCAGGCGCGAACACGGCCATTCAGCCACGCCGCTCGTCCCCCGCCACCGCGCCCGTGCGCCCCTGCACGGCACGCGCGTCACAGCCTGGCAGCGGAGGACTTCCGTCGGTCGCACAGGTAATTTCAGGCCGTCACGTACACGGACGGCGGCGGCGCGCCGCTTGCCGAATACGCACTCGCGACTTCCCGGCTGCGATCTTCGGCTTGCGCCGGCGGGGCCTGGGGGGTGCCCGATCTTGCAAACGCCTGGCGCGCGATCTCCATCCGTGCCTCGCTCGCCATGCGTGCGGCCTGGACCGCGACCTGGCGGTCCTGCCCGGACGGCTCGGCCGGCGCGAGCGCTGCGGCGCGCACGCGCTCGGCCTTGGCGAGGCTTTCCTCGGGCGTGCGCCCGGGCGAGGTATCGATGCCGACCTCTCCGCCGATCGCGTAGCGCTGGCCGTCGGGGCCGGTCTGGTAGGTGTAGCTAGCGCCGCGGGTGACGAGGCCGGCGCCGGCAGCGACATGGGCCATCTCGTGGGCGCGGACCTCACGGTCGCGCTCCTGCAGTGCGCCGACCTGCTGGCGTTCGGACTCGGAGAGTTCGACATCCGCAGCACTGGCCGCCCCCGACGCACCAGCCCGCCGGGATTCCTGCGCGGCCTCTTCACTGCCTGCCGCCTTGTCGACGGAAGCGCCCGCGCCGGACGAGCGGGAGCCTGCCAGCGCCGCGGCGTACAGCGAACTCGATCCACCACCGGCGATTGAGGAAACAGACATTGCGTCCAAGCACCTCGGGCTCGACTTGCCCGGAACAGGACGACGCTGGCGCCACCAGCCCTGAGCGGGAACGCGCCTATTCTACCTTTGCGTGCAGTCCTGAGCCCAGGTGCTGATCGAGCCAAGTCATCACCGCGCGCGCCTGCAACATTTCCTGCTGGCGTGCGTCGCCGGAGTCGGGCAGCGCGAGCCAGTGCCGGGGCCCGCTCAGCAGCGAAAATGCCTTCTCGAGCATCACGCTCTCAGGGCTGCCGGGGCTGACGATGAAGCGCACCGGGCAGCGCAGCAGGCGCAGGGGCTCGGCGCCGGCGAGATCGGCACGGCCGTCCATGCAGGCGATGGCCGCGAACGTTTCAGTGGCTTTCACGGCGGCGCGGATGGCCGCCGCGCACCCGGTGTCGCGCACGACGAGACCGATCTGGAGCGCTGCCAGCGGCGGCTGGTGCGCAATCCACTCGGCAGCGGCAAGGATGCGCTCGGTGAGGCGCGGGATGTTGAAGGGCGCATCCGGGTCGCGCATCACTTCCTGCCGGGTGAGCAGGTCGAGACGGATGGTGGCGAAGCCGCGCGCCTGCAGGGCGAGTCCACGCACGTCGGGTGCGTGCGACAGCAGGCCATCGAGCCAGACGCCGTGGGCCGGAATGCTGATGAGGGTGTTTCGCAGTTTCACGTGTGGTGTCGCTTGTTCAGGCGCCATGGCGATGGATGGCGACCGGGATGCGGCGAGCGCCAAACGCCTCGCCCACCGCGGCGCCGACCGCGCCGAAGCGGCCGGCGAGGGCACTGGCGCAGTGCGGACGATAGTCGCGGATCTCGTACCAGTCGCGCACGATCAGCGTCTGACCGCAGTTCGCGCAGAGCGTGGTGTCGCCTTCGGTGTCGTGCACGTTGCCGGTATAGACGTGGTGCAGCCCGGCGTCGCGGGCGATGCGACGCGCACGCGCGAGCGTGGCCGGTGGCGTGGGCGGAACATCGTCCATCTTGAAGTCGGGATGAAAGGCGCTGAAATGCAGTGGCACGTCCGCCCCAAGGGCGTTGTGCACCCACTTCGACAGCGCCGCGATCTCGGCGTCAGAGTCGTTCTGGCCGGGGATCAGCAGCGTGGTGAGTTCGACCCACACATCGGTCTCGTGGCGCAGCCACACCAGGGTGTCGAGCACCGGCTGCAGGTGGGCACCACACAGCTTGACGTAGAAGTCGTCGGTGAAGCCCTTGAGGTCGACGTTGGCTGCGTCCATGCGCGAGAAGAAGTCGTGGCGCGCACTTTCGCCGATGTAGCCGGCGGTCACCGCGACCGTCTTGAGCCCGTGCGCGTGGCAGGCATCGGCAGTGTCGATCGCGTACTCGGCGAAGATCACCGGATCGTTGTAGGTGAAAGCGACGCTATGGCAGCCCCACCGCAGCGCGGTGTCGGCGATCTCAGCGGGCGCGGCCTGGTCCATCAGCGTGTCCATGTCGCGCGACTTGGAGATGTCCCAGTTCTGGCAGAATTTACACGCCAGGTTGCAGCCCGCGGTACCGAATGAGAACACTTTGCTGCCCGGGTAGAAGTGGTTGAGCGGCTTCTTCTCGATCGGGTCGATGCAGAAGCCCGAGCTGCGCCCGTAAGTGGTGAGCAGCATCCCGTCGCCGGCGCGCAGGCGCACGAAGCACGCTCCGCGCTGGCCGTCGTGCAGCTTGCACAGGCGCGGGCACAGATCGCACTGCAGGCGGCCGTCGTCGATGCGATGCCAGTAGCGCGCGGGGAAGTGGCTGCCGGGGTCAAGGCCAGCGGTTCTTCCGCCAGGCCCGGGCGCAGTGTTCATGAGGCCTCCTGTTCGGTCTCCTTCCACTTCTGCACGTGGTAGCGCGCGGCCATCAGCTCGACCACCTCGCGATTGGTCGGCAGACCGGCCTTGTGCTTGAGCGCGGCGAGAAACTGGCGCGGCTCGGGCAGTTGCTCCCACACCTGGGGCAAAAAGGTGGCGCTCTGGCAGCCGGAGAAGATGATCAGGCCATCTTCGCCGGGGCGAAGCTGGGCGAGCAGTTCTTCTTCGCCGAAGAAATCGAGGAACTCGGGCTCGGACAACAACGACACTTCGATTGCGATCGAATCGAGCTCGTTGGCCGTCACCGGCGAAAAGCGCGAATCCTCCACCGCAGCGGCGACCGCATTGTGGATCACGTCCTCGCCGAGCGTGCGCGAACGGCGCAGGCTGCCAATGCAGCCCCGCAACTCGCCGCCCCTGGACAAGGTGATGAAAGTGGCCCCCTTCTCGTGCAGACGCGGATCGTCCGCGATGACCGGCGCGGGACCGCGGCCGAGACGGTGGGCGATCGCCTGGCGGGCGAGCTGGAGGACGGTGGTGCCGAAATCAGTGACGGGCATGGCTTTGGGGTTCCGCTTCACAAAAGGCGATACTGGTGTAGCCGACGACCTGCGCGCGGTCGCCCGCAGTGTCGCCGGAGTTGCGCAGGTCGAGCAGATGCGCCTGCAGGTGATGCTGGCGGGCGGCGATCAGCAAGCCGTTGACCGGGGTGGCGCCGCATGCCTGTTCGTGGTCGAGGCCGGCGCGCAGTTCGAGCATCTGCTCCACCGCAGCGCGGTCGGACCATTGCGCCTCACGGTAGCCGAGATAGTGCGACAGGTCGGAGCTGATCAGGATCAGCGTCTCGGGGCCGCCCCACAGGCTTTCGATGAGGCTCGCCGTGGCCTGCATCGACACGTCGCCGACGAGCACCGGCACGATCTCGAAACGCTCGAGGCAGACCTGCAGGAAAGGCAGCTGCACCTCGAGGCAGTGCTCGAGGGCGTGCGGGCGATCGTCCACCACGACATCGTCACGTGCCTGCAGCGCCAGCCAGTCGGGCCGCGACAGCGGCACTTCGCCGAGCGGCGTGGCGAAAGCCTGCGCCGCCGGCAGGGCAAAGCCGCGCACCGCCACGCGATGGGTGGGGCCGAGCATGACCACGCGGCGGATGCGCTGGCGCAGCGCCGCAAGCTGTGCGTAGGCGCTCGCCGCCACCGGGCCGGAATAGATGTAGCCGGCGTGCGGGACGATGATCGCCTTGGGGGACGGTGCCGCCTCGAGCGCCACCGCAGTGGTCAACAACTCAGCCAGCTGGGTGCGCAGCACGCGCTCGTCGTGCGGGTAGAACTGCCCGGCCACGGCCGCCGGGCGGATCGAAGCAAGTGCCATGGTGCAGTTCTGCGCGAGGCAGTGTCGATATCGATGCTTTCCATTATAGGCGTCACGCCGGCGCGCGTCCCGCCGTGCCCGCCGCGCGGCTAGAATGCGCGCCATGCAGACCAGCCAACCCCGACATTTCGCCATCGTGCCTGCCGCCGGCAGCGGTTCGCGCATGGCCACTTCGCGTCCGAAGCAGTATCTGCCGCTGCTCGGCCGCCCGCTGATCCACCATGCCCTCGCGGTGCTGTGCGCCGCGCCGGCGATCGACGCCGTGTACGTCGTGCTGTCGGTCGATGACGCCGAGTGGTCGCGCCACGACTGGTCGGCGCTCGGCCCCAAGCTGCGGCCGCTGTTCTGCGGTGGCGCCACACGTGCAGACAGCGTGCTGGGCGGCTTGCGCGCAATCGCCAGCGAGGCCGCTGCGGGCGACTGGGTGCTGGTGCACGACGCCGCGCGCCCCTGCCTGGCGGCCTGGCATGTAGACAAGCTGGTTCGCGAACTGGCGCACGAAGAGGTCGGCGGCCTGCTCGCGGTGCCGGTCGCCGACACCCTCAAGCGCGCCGACGAACACCAGCATGTGGTCGAGACCGTCGCGCGCGACAGCCTGTGGCAGGCGCAGACGCCACAGATGTTCCGCTACGCCATGTTGCGCCGTGCGCTCGAGGGCGCGCGCAAGGTGACCGACGAGGCGAGCGCGATCGAAGCCGCCGGTCTGCGTCCGCGCCTGGTGCAGGGCGATGCCACCAATCTAAAGGTCACCTACCCACTCGACCTGCATCTGGCCGAGTGGATCCTCAGCAACCGCGAAGGGCGCAATCCATGAGCTTTCCGTTCCGCATCGGCCAGGGCTTCGATGTACACGCCCTGGTCGCTGGCCGACCGCTGATCGTCGGCGGCGTGACCATCCCGTTCGAGCGCGGTCTGCTCGGCCACTCCGACGCCGACGTGCTGCTGCACGCGGTGACCGACGCGCTGCTCGGCGCCGCAGGCCTCGGCGACATCGGGCGGCTCTTTCCCGACACCGACCCGGCTCACGCCGGCGCCGACAGCCGCGTGCTGCTGCGCGAGGCGTTTGCGCGCGTACGCGCTGCCGGCTGGTTGGTGGTGAACATCGACGCCACGGTGATCTGCAAGGCGCCACGCATCCTGCCGCATGCCCCCGCGATGGTCGCCAACATCGCTGCCGACCTGGCAATGGATCGCAGCGCAATCAACATCAAGGGCAAGACCACCGAAAAACTTGGCTTCACCGGTCGCGGCGAAGGCATTGCCGCGCAGGTGGTGGCGCTGCTCGCACGCGCCGGGCAGGGCTGCGGCTGAGCGCCGATGGGGATGCGTCCGCTGGCACCGGTGCGCTGCGCGAGCGCGCAGGACGTGACCGACACCGCCGGACGGCCCGACGGACGCCTGCGCCTGTTCTTCGCACTGTGGCCCGGCGCCGCCACCGCCGCAGCCCTGTATGCACGGGCGTGCGCACTCAAGGCCGAATGCGACGGTCGTGCGATGCGGCGCGACACGATCCACCTCACCCTGGCCTTTCTCGGTGAGGTGCCGTCTTGCGACCTGGCGGCGCTGAGCGCGATCGCAGCAGGCATCGGCGGCGCACGCTTCACGCTGGAACTCGACCACGTCGGCACGTGGCGCGGCAACCGCATCCTGTGGACCGGCCCCTCATGCCTGCCGCCGGCGCTGGTAGCACTTGGACAAACCCTGGCGGATTGCCTGCGTGCAGCCGGCTTCGCGCTCGAACAGCGCGCCTTCACGCCGCACGTGACCCTGGTCCGCAATGCACGGCGCACGCCCCAGGCGGGCGAGACGCACGCATTGCACTGGCGAGTCGCCAGCTTCGTGCTGGTGGCTTCGGAGCGCGGCACGGCGGGCGCGCATTACCGGGTGATCGGGCGCTGGCGCTTGCGCGAAAACCGTTGATGCAACCGTTCACGAAAAACGGGGCGCATTGCGCCCCGTTTTTCATCGGACACGCTGATGGTGCCCGGAGTCTCGCGAGTGGAGACGATGTCTTTGATAGGTATTGCAGTCGTCAGGAAAGGTGAATCCTCTGCGTCTGGGTCAAATACATCCTCCTTTACCTATGGCGGCAAGCCTTCGGCGAGTGGTGCCTCGGTTCGGTACCTCGGTCCGGCAAATCAGTCAGGCAGCATCCAGGTCAGGTCCTCCTAGAGAAAGATCGTCGTGCCGAGCCGTTCTCCCAGCTCGTTCTGCGGCGTCTTGGTGTAATCCTTTTCGAAGCGGTCGGTGATCATCTGGGAAGTCGGTCCGTCGATCTCGGCGTTGAGCAGGCCCATGAAGGCGGGGGGCGCGACCAGGATTGCGCGCTTGAAGGCATTGGCGGTGCGCCCCTGGTATAGCGTGTGGGCGATCTCGTGGGCGAAAACCTTGGCCTCGTGCTGCTTGGGCAGCGTCTGGGGCTGCATCGAGCCGCCGCCCGAACCGTTGGCGCCATTGGCGCCCGAACGGTCGGAGACCAGTTCGCCGTTTTTCTGTCTGCTTTCCGGGTGGATCAGTTCCTTGACCAGCGTCAGGCCCTTGTTCGGGCCCAGATTGGCGTAGAGCTTTGCCAGGCTGGCGTTGGCAACCAGAATCCAGGTGATGGCCATGTGACACCCTCCGTTGCATTAAAGATCGCGGTATCCGCTGCGCAGCCCCCGGGGCAAGAACTGCGGACACGGTTCCAGCTTAGGCCACCTTCGCCGACACCGCCAACCCGATCGGTCCCGCTTCGTGAAAACCGGTTGCGATTTACGCAAACGTAAACGCCATCGCCCTGGAAAAAATCACGTCTGCATCGAACGGGTGGTGCACAAGCCCACATGCCAGCGCACGCAACGCCTCGCACCGGCCACCTCAGAACACCCCCATGGCCAACCCGGCCGCCATCGCCTCGCCGAGCTCCGCGGCGCGCTCGAGCTCGGCTGCCGTGATCTCACGGCGCACGATCAAGGCTTCGGCAACCGCTTTCCAGCCGTAGCCGCTGGCGATGCGGCCGATCTCGCGCACCGCACCCGTGCCGTCGTTGCCTGCGCTGACGAAGACGGCATAGGGCAGGCCGGTCAGCTTGCCCTCGCAAGGGTAGTAGGTGCGATCGAAGAAATCCTTCAGCGCACCCGACATGTAGCCGAAGTTCTCCGGTGTACCGAGCAGCAGGCCATGGCAGGCGAGCAGGTCGTCGGTGCCGGCGTCAAACGCACGCTTGGTCACCGTCTCGGTCTCGGCCACGCGTCGAGCGCCGACGGAGACAGCCTCGGCGAGGCGGCCGGTGTTGCCGCTCTGAGTATGAAACACAATCAGCAGTCGCTTGCGTTCGCCCATCTCATCGATCTCCGGCGGCCGCGGCGCGGGCCGCGGTGTCCATGCCGTAGAACTGCATGAGCTGGGCGTAAACCTCGGGGTAGTGCATGCGCAGCGCGCAGGGATGCTCGAAAAAAATCTCCGACACCACGGCAAAGAATTCGGCGGGGTGCTCGGCGCCGTATGGGTCGATGACGGTGTCGGCACCACGATCGACCTCGGCGCAAAACGCTTCGTAGGCCGCACCGAAAGCCGCGGCCCACGCTTGACGTGACATGTGCGCGGGCAAGCGGGGCAGGCCGTCCACGCCACCGTTCTCCATGTCGAGCTTGTGCGCGAACTCGTGGATGACCACGTTGACGCCTGCCGGTCCGTCGTCGCCGGCAAACCACGACAACAACACCGGCCCACCTTCCCACGCCTCGCCGAGCACCTCATCGTCGTACTCGTGGAGCACGCCGGCCTCGTCAAACTCTTGACGCGGAATGACGAAATCGCCCGGATAGACCACCACGCCGACCCAGCCATCGTAAGCCTGCAGGCCGATGTTGAGCACTGGCAGGCAGGCCTGCAGGGCGATCGCGAGCAGCATGTCGTCGTCGAGTCGCAGCCCCTGAGCGCCGTGAAATTCCTTGCGCGCCAGGAACGCGAGTGCCATCTCGCGCAGGCGCGGACGGTCGGCCGGCGCAAGATGTTCGAGGAAGGGTAGCGTGCGCTCGACGCGTCGCCACTGCGCCGCGTCGACCGAGGGCCTGGGTGGGGCGATGCCGAGCAGGCGACGGACCAGACCGAGCATGCTTCGGGAGGCGGCGAGAGGAACGCGGGCAGTCCGCAAGCGCGCCCTGAATCAGCCTCCCAGCGCTTCCTTCACCCAGGCATTTGCCTGTCTTGCATCGAAACCGCTGCCGAACTTCGCCTTCAGCGCGCCCATCACGACGCCCATCTGCTTCGGCGACCGATCGGCCAGGCCGGCGACGGATTCGGCGATGAAAGCCTTGACCTCGACCTCGTCGGCCATCGGCGGCAGGTAGGCGGTGAGGATCGCCGACTCCTGCGCCAGCACGGCGAGACGATCAGCGTCCTTGATCACGGCGACCGCCTCCTGGTTGTTCTTCAGGAACTTGCGGATCGTCTGCTGGACCTCGTCGTCGGTGCTCTCGCGGTTGCCAGCATTCTTGCCCACCATCTCGGCCTCGGCGATCAGGGTGGACAGCAAGGTCGCGCGCACGCCATCGGCGGCCTTGCGGGCGAGCAGGGAGTCTTTCTTCAGTTGGGCCAGCAGGCTCATGCGGTTCTCCGGCGAGATGGCGTTCCTGCGCACAGGGCGTGGCACGCACGATTGGGAATCCAGGCGCAAGGCCCGGTAGGGGCCGAAGTCTACCGCAGACCCGCAGCATCATCGCGCCTTCCCTGCACGCGCAGCGTACGCCGCGAGCCGCTGCAACCCGGCCTTCAGGGGCGGTCGACGCGGAAGATCTTGTCCGCATTCATTTTCGCCGACCACGGCAGGCCGCTATTCTGCCAGCCGTTCTGCAGGCGCAATCCGGCCTGCGGGCCGTCCTTGAGCGCCGCGCCCTGGAAGCCATCGACCACATAGCGTGCGTTTGCAAAACCGTTCTCGCGCAGGAAGGCGGCGCTGGGTTCGCCGCGCTCGCTGCCCGAACGGCACATCGTGATGATCTCGGCGTCGGCGCTCAGTCCGCGGCGGGCCAGCGCGAGCTTGACCCGGTTGATGAAGTCCGGATTGCGGTACAGGCGGAACACCCCTTTCTCGGCGTTCCACTGCGTGCGATCGACCAGCATGAAGGGCACGTTGGCATGCACGACGTCGGTGAAGCCGACGAACATGATCTCGACCGGATCGCGGACGTCGATGAACAGCACGTTGCGTTCGCCACGCTGGATCTTGGCATAGGTGTCGGCAGCGCTGATGCCGAGGTTGGCCGACTGGGCGGAGAGGCTGGCGAAGCCGATTGCGGCGGCGATGAGAAGTCGTTTCATGCGGGTGCTCCTGTCGAGGGTTGAGTGATCCGGCGCATGGCTGCGGACCCCGTGCAGCATGCCGGAGGGTTCAGGTCTGCCATCCCCGCATGACCGCGCGCGGCCACGCGAGTGCTGCCCCGAGGGCGCCGAATGCGGCGGCGTAGAGGAGCAGGTTGCCCCAGTCGCCCCAGTAGTCCTATCAGCAGCGGCAGGTGCTGCAGGCCCGGTTCGAAGAGGATGTCAGTGTCAGCCAGATCTCGTACATGTCGCGTCTCCCTTACACCCGGCCTTTGGCTACCGCCATGCAGGCGGGCTTGAGCAGGTCGATCTTCATGACCCAGGCGAAGTAGCTGTACTGCTGCGGATCGATCGCCGGCAGCGAGGGGATCAGGCGGTTCTCGTGATCGAACTCGATCAGCAGCGCGGCGCCGAGCAGCAGGCGACGCCGGTCAGGATCGATCGGCGCTGCATCCGGCGATCGCGTGTCGAGCAGTTTCATGGTCTCCACCGGCCGATACGGACAGGCCTTCGCCAGGCGGGTTGGCGCGGTCCTTGGTGCTTTTTCATTATTATATTAGCAAATTCTTAATTTTTCACCGCCTGCAATCGCGGTGCACGCCGATTGACGCCATCGATGCCCGCGCCGCAGACTGCTGCCGGCCATTCCGCCAGATCTGACAGATGATGCCGCCCGATCCTCGCCCGCTGCCCGAACTCGTTTCCTTCCTCGAGTCCCTCCCCGAGCCGCACATCCTGTGTGATCGCGATTACCGGATCATCGCTGCCAACGCCGCCTACCGGCGCGCGTGGCCGGACGCGCACAGCGTGGTCGGACGCACCTGCTACGACGTCTCCCACCGCTACAGCGTGCCCTGCGACCGCGCGGGCGAGTCGTGCCCGCTCACGCGCAGCCTGCAGTCCGGCCAGCGCGAGCGGGTGCTGCACCTGCACCACACCCCGCGGGGAGAGGAGTACGTGAACATCGAGCTGTCGCCGGTACGCGACGGCGGCGGCGAAGTGATGTGGTTCATCGAGAAGATGGAGCCGATGCACGTGGCGCGCGGCGTGTCCGACCACCGCGCCCTGATCGGCCGCTCGCCGCCGTTCCGGCACATGCTTGAGCTGATCGCACGGGTGGCGCCGTCCGATGCCAGCGTGTTGTTGCAGGGCGAGTCGGGAACCGGCAAGGAACTGCTCGCCAGCGCGGTGCACGAAGCCAGCCGGCGCGCGCAAGGCCCCTTCGTCGTGGTCGATTGCTCGGGCCTGCCCGAGACCTTGTTCGAGAGCGAGGTGTTCGGCCACGAGCGCGGCGCCTTCACCGGCGCCGTCGAGGCCCGCAAGGGGCGCTTCGAGCAGGCCAACGGCGGCACCCTGTTCCTCGACGAGATCGGCGAAATCTCGCCCTCCTTCCAGGCCAAGCTGCTGCGGGTGCTGCAGGAAGGCGAGTTCGAGCGCGTGGGCGGCAGCCGCACCGTGAAGGTGGACGTGCGCATCGTCGCCGCCACCCACCGGGATCTGGAAGCCGCGGTGGATTTCGGCGACTTCCGCGAGGATCTGTTCTACCGCCTCAACGTGATGCCGCT
>JAKLLJ010000088.1 GCA_023150215.1 Thauera sp.
TTCGACCACCACCATGTCATGCGGCGTGCAGCGCTCGGCGGGCAGGCCGCTCGGGGAGACCAGTAGGCGCGTGCGGCCTGCCGCATCCGGCAAGCGCACGCTCGCGTTGCCCGCGCTGCCGACGTTCAGGCGCGCGTCCGACATCGCGCGCAGTGTGGCGAGCAGTTCGGCGCGTAGCGCATTGGCAGCCTGCCAGCCGGCTTCTTCGTGGATGCAGCGGCCGCGGTGTTCACTCATCGCACCTCCTCCGGATACAGGCGCGCCAATTCGCCCGGTGCAACGATGCCACGCTCGGTGATGATGGCGCGGATCAGCGCCGCAGGCGTGACGTCGAAGGCGGGGTTGGCGGCGCACGTGGCGGGCGGGGCGAGCTCGAGCTCGGCGATGTCGCCGGCCTCGGTGCTGCCACGGATGCGGCAGACCTCGCTGGCGCCGCGGTCCTCGATCGGGATGTCCGCGCCAGTCGGGCAGGCGAAATCGAGCGTCGAGTGCGGCGCGGCGATGTAGAAGGGCACCCCGGCCGCGTGCGCGGCGAGCGCCTTGAGGTAGGTGCCGACCTTGTTGGCGGTGTCGCCGTTGGCGGCGATGCGGTCGGCGCCGGTGATCACCAGATCGACCTCGCCGCGCATCAGCAGCAGGCCGGCCGCGTTGTCGGCGATGAGCAAGTGCGGCACGGCGGCGGCGCGCAGCTCCCAGGCGGTGAGCAGGCCCTGGTTGCGCGGCCGGGTCTCGCTGACCACGACCTCGATCGCGATCCCTTCGGCTTGCGCCGCATACACCGGCGCCAGCGCGGTACCGGCGCCGCAGGTCGCGAGCCAGCCGGCGTTGCAATGCGTCATCAGGCGTACCGGGCCGTCGCGACGGGCGGCGAGCTCACGGATCAGCGCCAGGCCGTGGCCGCCGATGGCCGCGCAGGTGGCGACGTCGTCGGCACGGATCGCCGCGGCCTCGGCCCACGCGGCCGCCAGCCGTTGCGTGCGCGGCAGGTGACGCAATGTGCGCTGCATGCGGGCGAGCGCCCACTGCAGGTTGACCGCGGTCGGGCGGGTGGTGCCGAGGACCTCGAGGGCGCGCGTCAGGGTCTCGTCCGTGCTCCCCTCGTGGCGCAGTGCGAGTGCCACGCCGAAGGCGGCGGTGGCGCCGATCAGCGGCGCGCCCCGCACCTGCATGCTGTGAATCGCATGCGCGGCGTCGGCCAGGGTGCGCAGTACGGCGGTCTGGGTGCGGAAGGGGAGCAGGGTCTGGTCGAGGATGACGACTGTGTCGCCGTCGCGGTGGAGGGTGGGAATGGGCTGCTTCAGCATCGGGGCGGGTGCTCGAAGGGTTGCGGGATTCGTGGAACGGCAATGGCGATGCGATTCGCAGGCAAGGCGCCATGAGCTCGCACGCTCGGCGACCGTACCGGTGAGCGCTGGCGGGCGCGCGAAAGTCATCCGCTCAAAGCGCGGACAAGCGCTCGCAGGCGGCTGCGAGCGTGACTTCGTTCTTGGCGAAGCAGAAGCGGACCACGCGCTCGTCGCGTCCGTCGGCGAAAAAGGCCGATACCGGAATCGCGGCCACCCCGACCTTGCGCGCGAGATGCTCGCAGAAGGCCGCGTCGCCGAGGTCGGCAATCGCATCGTAGCGTGCGAGCTGAAAATAGGTGCCGCGTGCAGGCAGCAGCTCAAAGCGCGAACCGGCGAGCGCGGCGCGGAAAAAGTCGCGTTTGGCCTGGTAGAAGCTCGCCAGCCCGAGGTGGCGCGAGGTGTCGGCCATGTAGTCGGCGAGCGCGAGTTGTACCGGGGTGTTCACGGTGAACACGTTGAACTGGTGCACCTTGCGGAATTCGGCCATCAGTGCGCGCGGGGCGAGCACGTAGCCCACCTTCCAGCCGGTGATGTGGTAAGTCTTGCCGAAGCTCGACACCACGAAGCTGCGCGCGGCCAGCTCGGCCTGTGCGGCGCAGCTCGCGTGCGCCACGCCGTCGAAGACGATGTGTTCGTACACCTCGTCGGCCATCACCACGATGTCGGTGCCACGGACGAGCGCGGCGAGGCGGTCGAGGTCGTCCCGCGTCCACACGGTGGCGGTGGGGTTGTGCGGGGTGTTGATCATGATCATGCGTGTGCGCGGCCCGATCGCCGCCGCCACTGCATCCCAGTCGGGACGGTAGGCGGGTGCGGTCAGGCGCATGCGCACGACGGTGCCGCCCGCCAGCTCGATCGCCGGCGCGTACGAGTCATACACCGGCTCGAACACGATCACCTCATCGCCCGGATGCACGCAGGCAGTGACCGCGGTGAACAGCGCTTGGGTGGCGCCGGCGGTGACGGTGATCTCGTGCTCGATGTCGTAGCGCGTGCCATACAGTGCCTCGACCTTGGCGGCGATCGCTGCGCGCAGCGGCAGGGTTCCGGCCATCGGCGCGTACTGATTGTGGCCGGCGCGCATCCAGTGCGCGACGCGCTCGAAGAGCAGATCCTCCGCGTTGAAGTCGGGGAAGCCCTGCGACAGGTTGATGGCGCCGCAGTCCTGGGCGAGGCGGGACATCACGGTGAAGATCGTCGTGCCCACTTGAGGCAGGCGGGATTCGAGCGCGGCAGGAAAGGTCGGCATGGCGGTGTGCGGAGCAGGACGTGGAGGTGCATTGTCGCAAACCCGCGTGCCAGCCGGCCAGTGCGCCGGGCGCGCCGGGCCGGCATGGTAGAATCCGTGCGTTTTCACCCCTCGCCGGCAGCTCCAACGTGCGCAACCTGCTCATCCTGATTTTGGTCCTGTTCGGCATATGGTGGGCACGCGGGGCGGTGCGCCGCTTCAAGGCGCGGGGCGGGTTCGGGCGCAAGTCCGCCGGCGGCGAGCCGGCCGCGCCCGAGCGCATGCTCGAATGCCGCCGCTGCGGTCTGATCGTGCCCGAGTCCGAAGGCGTGCGGGGCGGCGACGATTTCTACTGCTGCGACGAGCACCGCCGTGCCGGTCATCGATCCGATTGAGGCGGCGGCGTTCGCGGTCGTCGATGCCGACCGTGCGCGCGGGCGAGCGCTACGCTACCTCAACCTGTTCCGGCTGATCCTCGGCGGGCTGCTTCTCGTCGCCGGGGCGGAGTTCGGCCTCGGCACAGAGAGTCCGCGCTTGTTCGTTGTCGCGGTGCTCGGCTATCTCGGCGCGGTGCTCGCGCTCGGTTTTCCCGATGCCTTGCGTCGGCTCGGCTTCGAGCGCGTGGTGATCCTGCTGGCGATCGCCGACATCCTCGCGCTCGCGGCGATCATGTGGGTGAGTGGCGGCTACCGCAGCGGCATGCCGGCGCTGATGATGGTGATGCTTGCCGGCGCCGGCCTGATCGGCGAAGGGCGCATGGTGATGTTCTCGGCTGCGCTGGCGACGCTTGCGGTGCTGGTCGAGAACACGTGGCGTTTCGTCGGCGGCGGGCAGTCGGTGGACTTCCTGCAGGTCGGCATCTTTTGCGCAGGCTTTTTTGGCATTGCCCTGATCGCGCGCCTGCTGGCGCGACGCGCGCATGCCAACGCCTCGCTCGCCGCCGAGCGCGGGGTGGCACTCGCGAAGCAGCAGGCAGTGAGCGCACACATCATCCGCGACATGCAGGACGGGGTGATCGTGGTCGGGCAGGGGGGGCGCATCCTTCACGTCAACCCGCAGGCGCTCGAGATGCTGGGCGTTGCGCGTGACGAGAGGGGGGCACTCGACGGCCTCGAGCTGCGTGATCTCGACGGTAGGCTGGAAGCGGTGCTGCAGCCCGAACTGGGGCCCGAGGGGCGGCTGATGCGCTTGGGCGCGGCAGGTCGGCTGCTGCGCTGCCGGCGGGTGCCTGGCGAGCCGGGCAGTGCGGCCGAGGGCGACACCTTGCTCTACCTCACCGACTACGAGGAGATTCAGCGTCAACTGCAGCAGATCAAGCTGGCTGCGCTCGGCCGCCTGACCGCGAGCATGGCGCACGAGATCCGCAATCCGCTGTCGGCCGTCACCCAGGCTGCCGAGTTGTTGCGCGACGAGAAGCGCAGCGACATGCAGGCGCGCCTGGTGCGGATCATCAACGACAATGCGCGTCGTATCGAGCGCATGATTCGTGACGTGCTCGCGCTCGGTCGGCGCGAACAGGCGATGCTCGAGGCCTTGCCGCTGGCGGCCTTCCTGCGTGAGGTCGTCGAGGCGCGGGTGTTCCGCGAGCCGGCCGAGGCCGCGCTGTATGCGATCGAGGTCGATCCTGCGCTCACCCTGGCGATGGACCGTGCACACCTGTATCAGATCCTCGACAATCTGTTGTCCAATGCCGCCCGCCACTGCTCGCGCACGCCCGCTGCGATCCGCCTGTGGGCCGCGGCGCAGCCCCACGCCAAGGTGGTGCTGCATGTGCAGGACGACGGTCCGGGTTTCGACGAGGCGACGCGGGCGCATCTGTTCGAGCCCTTCTTCACCACTCACCCCAAGGGAACCGGGCTGGGCCTCTACATCGCGCGCGAACTGGCCGAGGCCAACGACGCCGAATTGACGCTGGCCACCGGGACTCCGGGTGCCGATTTTGTCCTCACCGCGAGCCAGCTGCCATGACCCAGGTCGAACGCCGCAATCGGCCCAGCGCCGTCGATGTCCTCGTCGTGGACGACGAGGACGACATCCGCGAACTGCTCGAACTCTCGCTGATGCGCATGGGGCTGGCCTGCCACACCGCCGGCACGCTCGCCGAGGCGCGTGCCCAGCTCGCCGCGCACAACTACCGCTTGTGTCTCACCGACATGCGCCTGCCCGATGGCGACGGGCTGGAGCTCGTCGAGCACATCCAGGCGGTGCGCCCGGGGCTGCCGGTGGCGGTGATCACCGCCTTTGGCAGCATCGAGACCGCGATCCGTGCGCTCAAGCTCGGCGCCTTCGACTTCGTCACCAAGCCCGTCGAGCTCAAGGCGCTGCGCGAGCTGGTGCAGCATGCGCTGTCGCTGCGCGCAGTCGGGGCTGCGGGGGGCGTCGCGCCGGACTCGGAACGCAGCCTCATCGGTCATTCTCCCGCCTTCGTGCAGTTGCGCACTCAGGCCGAGAAGCTGGCGCGCAACCAGGCGCCGGTGTTCATCCACGGCGAATCGGGTACCGGCAAGGAAGTCATCGCACGCTACATCCACAGCCTCGGCACGCGCGCCGGCAGCCCCTTCGTGCCGGTCAACTGTGGCGCGATCTCGCCCGAGCTGATGGAGAGCGAGTTCTTCGGCCATCGCAAGGGCAGCTTCACCGGCGCCACTGCCGACAAGAGCGGCCTGTTCCAGGCTGCCAGCGGCGGTACGCTGTTTCTCGACGAGATCGGCGAGCTGCCGCTGTCGATGCAGGTCAAGCTGCTGCGCGCGATCCAGGAGCGCGCGGTGCGCCCGGTCGGCGCACACGCCGAGGAGCCGGTCGATGTGCGCATCCTCTCTGCGTCCCATCAGGACCTTGGCCGCCTGGTCGCAGAAGGGCGCTTCCGCCAGGATCTGTTCTTCCGCATCAACGTGATCACGCTGCGTGTGCCCCCGCTGCGTGAGCGGCGTGAGGACATTCCCGAGTTGGCCACCCACATCCTCGGCCGCCTGGCAGTGCGCGAGGGGGCGCCGCCGCGGCGGCTTGCACCGGCGGCGCTGCTGGCGCTGCAGGGCTACGGGTTTCCGGGCAATGTGCGCGAGCTCGAGAATTTGCTCGAGCGCGCCTGTGCGCTGTGCGAAGGCGAGGAGATCGACGCTGCCGATATCGAGATCGATCCCGACCCGATGCATGCGCCGCATGCCCTTGGCGGGCCAGCGTGCGCGAGTGGCGAGGCGCTCGCCGACGACCTGCCGGCAGCGGAGGACGAGGGGGAGCGCCTGCGCATCATCCGCGCCCTCGAGCTGACCCGCTGGAACCGTTCCGCTGCCGCACGCAACCTCGGCATGACCCTGCGCCAGTTGCGCTACCGCCTGCAGAAGTGGGGAATGGAGTAGCGCCAGCAGGCTGGGCGCGCCTGGGCTTGGTTCGCGCGGGATCGCGACCTAGAATGACGTCATGAACCCGACCATCCTGCATCACGGGGCGCGCAACGGCGTCACCGGCTCCTGCCACCAGCTCTTCGTCGACGGCGACAACAGCCTGCTTGTCGACTGCGGCCTGTTCCAGGGTGCGGAGACATCCGCCGACGGACGTGCTGGTGCCGATCGCCTCGACATCGAATTCCCCCTCGCAGGCGTCGGCGCGCTGGTTCTCACGCACGTGCACATCGACCACTGTGGTCGCCTGCCTTGGCTGCTGGCTGCCGGTTTCAAGGGGCCGATCCTGTGCAGCGAGCCCTCGGCGCGCCTGCTGCCCACGGTGCTCGCCGACGCCTTCGCGGTCGGCGTGAGCCGCGATCGCGCGCTGGTCGATCGCTACCTCAAGCTGGTCGAACCGCGCATCCGTGCTTTGCCCTACGGCAAGTGGCACCTGATGTACCGCAGTCCCGACGCGGAGTGCCGGATCAGGCTGCAACGCGCGGGCCATATCCTCGGTTCGGCCTATGTCGAGTGCGAGCTTTCCGGGGCGGCGTGGCCGCAGAAGTGCCGCGTCGTGTTCTCGGGCGATCTCGGCGCGCCCCATGCGCCGCTGCTGCCGGCGCCGCGTTCGCCTTGGCGGGCCGACGTGCTGGTGATGGAGACGACTTACGGCGACCGCGTCCATGAGGACCGCCGCAGCCGTCGCCAGCGTCTGCAGGCGGTCGTCGAGCATGCGCTCGAGGATGGCGGCACGGTGATCATTCCCGCCTTCAGCATCGGTCGCACCCAGGAATTGCTCTACGAGTTCGAGGACATCCTGCACCGCCAGCGCATCCGGCCGGGCAAGCACGCCGAAAAGTGGGGGGGGCTCAAGATCTTCCTCGATTCGCCGCTGGCGCAGCGCTTTACCACCCTGTATCGCGAGCTGCAGCCGTTCTGGGATGCGGAGGCCCGTGCGCGCGTGCGTGCCGGACGACAGCCGCTGGCTTACGAGCAACTGTTCGCGGTCGACACCCACGAGCGTCATCTCGTCAACGTACAACGCCTTGCGCGCAGCCGCGAGCCGGCGGTCGTGATCGCGGCGAGCGGCATGTGCGCCGGCGGGCGTGTGGTCAATTATCTGCGTGAGATGCTCGGCGACCCGCGCCACGACGTGCTTTTTGTCGGCTATCAGGCGCGCGGCACGCCGGGGCATGCGATCCAGGCCTACGGCCCGCGCGGCGGCTACGTGGAGATCGATGGTGAGCGGGTGCAGATCCGCGCCGGTGTTCATTCCCTTTCGGGCTATTCCGCACATGCCGACCGCGACGACCTGACCCGCTTCGTCACCCGCATGCGCCATCTTCCAGGCGAGGTGCGCCTGGTGCATGGTGAGGATTCGGTGCGCGCGGCCTTCGCCCGCCATCTCGAACAGGTGACCGCGGGCAAGGTTCGCGTGCGGATCTGATCCGCATCCTTGGGTGCGCGGCCGCCCGCTCACTGCTGCAATCGGCGCAGGTACTCGCGGGTGAACATTCGCTCGGGGAGATCGCGCACCCCCATGTTCTCGTAGGTCAGCACCGACACTTCTCCCTTCTTGAGGGCGTCTTCCATGACCAGCCGGGTTGGGCGGATGCGACCGGCCATGTCGCGGAATTCCTCGTAGCGCGCGGTCTTGAGCAGGCGGCCGGAGAGTGCGTAGAACTCGGCCTTGAGCGGACGACTGTCACGTTCGGCAACCCAGTAGCGGACGCGGGCGTAGGTCACGCCGCGGTCGACGGCGGTAAGGTCGAGCACGACGGCGGCCTGGCCGTCGAGTGATTCGCTGCCGGCCAGCGCAGGGCGGTAGTCGCCGGCAAAGTTGGCACGCGCCAGGTCGCCATTGGCGACCTGGCCGGTGAGGCGCTGGGCGAGCGACAGACGAACCGGCTGCGACACGCTCGGCATGAACACCCACAGGTTGCGCCCGCTCATCAGCAGGGCTTGGCCGCGCTCGGTGGCCGGCTCGAGCGTCAGCACGATGGTGTTGTCGTTGCCGCGCGACAAGACCCGATAGGTCCGTGACTCGCCCTCGGTGCCATCGACATAGTTGCGCACCACGATCTCGGTCTGAAAGCTTTCGCGCGGAAAGCGGATGGCATCGGCGCGCTGGACGAAATCCACCGCGGCCGCATCGACCACCTCGGCGGGCGTCGAATCCTGTGCTGGCTGCTCGGAGGCGGCGGCAGCGTTGTCCGTGGCGCGCGCCAGGGTGGGCAGCAGAAGGCCGCTGGCGAGCGAGGCGATGAAGCGGCGGCGGGATCGTAGGCTGTGCGTCATGAGTGCTATCCTCTGAGGGTTTCTCGAATTCTCGGTCGTTCACATGCCAATCGTCCAGATAGAACACGTCAGCAAGCAGTTCCGCCTTGGAGAGCAGACCGTGCTGGCGCTGGACGACGTCTCGCTGTCGATCGAGCCAGGAGTGTTCCTGGCGATCGCCGGGCCGTCGGGCAGCGGCAAGTCCACGTTGCTCAACATCATCGGCTGCATCGACACGGCCACCTCCGGGCGCGTGATCATCGATGGCCACGACGTGTCGAACCGCACGCCTGATGAGCTGGCCGACCTGCGTGCCCGCACCATCGGCTTCATCTTCCAGACCTTTAACCTGCTGCCGGTGCTGTCCGCGCAAGAAAACGTCGAGTATCCGCTGCTGCAGATGCCCGAGCTTTCGCGCAAGGAGCGTGCGGAACGGGTGAGCCATTATCTCGGCGTCGTCGGACTGAAGAAATACGCCTCGCACCGCCCGAACCAGCTCTCGGGCGGGCAGCGCCAGCGCGTTGCGATCGCTCGTGCGCTGGCTACCCATTCCAAGATCGTGCTCGCCGACGAACCCACCGCGAACCTCGACAGCAAGACCGGCACCAGCATCCTGAAGCTGATGCGCGACATCAACCGCGAGTCTGGCACCACCTTTGTCTTTTCCACTCACGACCGCAAGGTCATGAACATGGCCGACCGCCTGGTGCGCATCGCAGATGGCCAGATCATCGCCCTCGGCATGAGGGCCGACGACCGTTGGGTGTTCGTCGAGGGGCGCACGCCGCGCGACGAAGACATCCGTGAAATCTAGGGAAGACCCGCAATGCTGCCACTGAAGAACCTGCCTGGCCTCACCTTCACCCTCATCGCCCTTGCCCTGGGCCTGCCTGCCACGCCTGTCGCACACGCCGGCGGCCTGCTGATCGCGCAGCAGTCTGCGGCGAGTGAAGAGGTGGAGGTGGAGTCGGCCGATGACACGGGCGCGGAGGACGCCGAGCTGGATGCACTGCTCGATATCGGTGAGCCGACGGCGGCAGCGGGGGGCGAGGGCGGTAGCGGCATCAAATGGAGTGGCTACACCGAGTTCGGCGCCGCCTACACCTATCGCGACCCTGAGCGCTGGTCGCACCTGCGCGCACGCGGCGAACTTGGCGCCAGCGCGCAACTCGCACCGCGTGTGCGCTGGAAGCTGAGCGCTCGTGCGGAGGCCGACGGTGCCTTCGATCTCGAGGACGAGCACTACCCTGCTGTAGTGCGCCGTGACCAGCGTACCGATTTCATGCTGCGCGAGGCCTATGTCGACGTGGGGCGCGGCGATTGGGAGTTCCGCATCGGTCGCCAGCAGGTCATCTGGGGCGAGATGGTTGGCTTCTTCTTTGCCGACGTCGTGTCTGCGCGTGACATGCGTGACTTCCTGCTGCCCGAATTCGAGAGCATGCGGATCGGACAATGGGCCGTGCGAGCCGAGTATTTTGGCACCGAGGACACTCATTTCGAGCTGTTGTGGGTGCCAAAGCCGAGTTTCGACGAAATCGGCAAGCCCGGCAGCGACTTCTATACCTTTCCGTGGCTACCGCAAGGCACCACGGTGGTCGAGCATCGTCCCGGCAATGATGTGGATAACGGCAACTGGGGTGCACGCGTCTCGCACCTGATTGATGGCTGGGACTTGAGCGCGTTCTACTATCACAGCTACGACGTTGCACCGACGCTGCATGCTTTCGATGGTGTCGTGGCCGAACTGCGCCATGCGCGCATCGACCAAGCCGGCGCCACGTTCAGCAAGGACATGGGCAGCTTCGTGCTCAAGGGCGAGGCGGTGCATACCCACGGGCGCAGCCTGAATACGCTGTCGCCTTCCGGCGCGATCGGCTTGGCGCCGACCGATATGGTCGATTACGCATTCGGTGTCGATGTGCCGGTTGGGGATTTCCGGCTCAACGTTCAGTACTACGGTCGCTGGCTGGACGAGCATCAGACGGCGATGATGACCGACCGCAATGAGCAGGGGATAACCTTCCAGGTCGTCCATGGAGAGGGCACCGATATCGAGGCCGGGGTTCTCGCCGTCTCAAGTGTGAATCGTTCGGATTATCTCCTGCGCCCCAAGCTTACCTGGAAATTCGCCCCCACCTGGCGGATGGTCGGTGGCGTGGACATCTTCGGCGGCGACGGCGACGGCCTGTTCAGCGCGTATGACCGCAGCGATCGCGCGTATCTCGAGTTGCGCCACCTGTTTTGAGGGGCTCTCGATAGGTCAAGCCTGACGACCGCTCAGCGCCTCGATCAGTTGACGCGAGTCGAGGTGGTCGGGAAGCAGTCGGTGAACGCGATCCCCCTGCGTGTTGTGGAGTCGTTCCTGACGTGCGACGCGCTCCTCGAATTCGGCCAGCGGCAGGTGCAGCAGCACCGCTGGCGCGCCGACACGCGGGCACATCCGCTCTTCACCGATGCGGCGGAAGCCGAATACGCGTTGATGAAAGCTGGCGTGGCGCGGATTGACCTCGGCGAAGATGTCGGTTACGCGCCGCGTCGCGCGCGTTATCACGTACACGCCCTGCATCACGCCGGCCAGGGCGTCATGCGACCCGCGCTCGGGATCGATCGCCAACTGTGTAATTTCGCACACTCGGCCGCCGTTAGCCCGCACGGCATCGATCTCTTTGCTGTACAAAGTGTCTGCCAGCAGGCCGCTGCCGTAGTCGATGCGAATCGTGGCGGTTGCGACCGCCTCGCCATCGCGCAAGGCGACGACGGTGATGTCGCGTCGATCGATGTTGGCA
>JAKLLJ010000089.1 GCA_023150215.1 Thauera sp.
AGCGGCAACCGGGGCGGCGGGTGCAGCGGCCGCCGGGGCAGCCGGCGCCTTGGCCGCAGTGCCGCTTTCGGAACCGCCACAGGCAGCCAGCAGGACAGATGCCGCAGCGGCGATCAGAAAGGGAAACTTGGTCATCGATGTTCTCCGTAATGTCATGGTTCGTCGCGGAGGTGGTCCGCGAATGCACTGCACACTAGCCAGAAAAACTCATGACGTGATTGATGGTGGTCAATTCAAGACAAGATCCGGTGTGCCTTAGACACTTGATTACCCGGCTGCGCGCACGCATATCCGCACAATCTGACACCGTCCGGAGTCCACCATGTCCGTCCCCCTGCACCTGGTCTGCCCGCACTGCGCTGCGGTCAACCGCGTCCCCGCCGCCCGCCTCGCCGACGCCCCCAGCTGCGGAAAGTGCGCCCGGCCGCTCTTCACCGGACACCCGGTCGAGCTCGACGCTGCACGCTTCGACCGCCACATCGGCCGCAACGATATCCCGGTGCTGGTCGATTTCTGGGCGCCGTGGTGCGCCCCTTGCCGGCAGATGGCGCCTGCGTTCGCCCAGGCTGCCGGCATGCTTGAGCCCACGGTGCGCCTGGCCAAGGTCGACACCGAGGCGCAGCAGGCACTGGCCGCGCGCTTCGGCATCCGCAGCATCCCAACCCTGGCGCTGTTCCGCGGCGGCCGCGAGATCGCCCGCCAGGCCGGCGCGATGGGCGCGGCCGACATCGCGCGCTGGGTGAAGGGCCACGCCGGTTGAGCGCGCGGTCGACAGCGAGATTCCATCAGGCGCCACGACGTCGCCACCGGCACGGCCCCGACGGCTCAGCCACGGCCCCACAGACCAGACCGGGCAAGCACGGACGCTAGCCGACACGCGCTGCCACCGCCACGAAGCCGCCCTCGCCGTAGCCCGGGCGGGCGGGCTCGATCGCGGCCGGATCGCCGCAGGTCAGCGTCTGTGCCCATGCCTCGACGACGAACCCCGCGCGCTCGAGCAGCGCGCCGACCTCCACGGCGCTGTAAAAATGCGCGTCGCGATAGAACGCGCTCTCGGCACTGCGAGCCGCGTACTCGCGTCCGAGCGGACTGGCGCGGTCGATGAAGCCGATCACCAGTCGTCCGCCCGGGCGCAGCACGCGTTTGGCTTCAGCGAGGAGGTGCGGCGGTGACTCGACGAAACAGAGCGTGGTCACCGCGAGCGCATGGTCGAAGCTCGCCCTGGCAAAAGGCAGCGCCTCGGCACGCCCGCGCACTACGTCCACCCCGCGAGCGGCGGCGAGCACGAGCATCGCCGCGGCCGGATCGACGCCCGTGGCAATGCCCAGCGGCGCCGCGAAGCGCCCTCCGCCCACGCCGATCTCCAACCCGCGCCCGCCGCAAGGAACGAGGGCGCGCAGCGCGAGCAGCTCGGAGAAGTAGGCAACGCGGTGACGTTCGAACCATTCGTCATAGCGTGCGGCGTTGGCATCGAAGACTTCACTGGTGGCCATGTCTGCAAACCCCTCCCGCGGCGCGATCGCCTGTGCGACGCCCTACTGCAGTGCTCTTTCCGGCGCCCCGTTATCGGCTCGCGCCGCACCTGCAAAAATGACTGCGCTTGCGGAAACTTCGCGCGCTGCGCGCTGATTCACGTAGCGCATTCGGAACAAGGTGGCATTGCCTTCAAGCTGCCGCGATCGTGCGCTTGGTGCGGAATTCGTCCACCGCGACGTAGGTCAGGCGTGCCTCGGTCACCTTGACCACCACCGGGTTCTCGGGGTGGCGCTCGGCGAAGACCTCGACCTCGACCGTGATCGAGGTACGGCCGACACGCACGATCTCGGCGTGGAAGCTGACGATGTCACCGACCGACACCGGCTGCTTGAACACGAAGGAATCCACCGCCACGGTGGCGACCTTCGAGCGCGCGAGGGCGATCGCCGGCACTGCACCGGCAATGTCCACCATCGACATGATCCAGCCACCGAAAACGTCACCCGAGGGGTTCAGATCTGCCGGCATCGGCATCACCCGCAGCACCAGCTCCTTGTCGGATGGCGACTGCAGGCCGCCCGGCGGCAGCACCGCTGCGGGGCCCACCGCGCGCTTGCGCCCGTCGCGATCGACGGCGACGTAGGTCATCCGTGCCTCGGTCACCTTGACCACCACCGGAGCGGCCGGATTGCGTTCGGCGAACACATGCACATCGACCGCGATCGACGAGTTGCCGACGTGGACGACGTCGGCATGGAAGCTGACCAGGTCGCCCACCGATACCGGCTGCTTGAACACGAAGGAATTGACCGCCATGGTGACCACGTGCGAACGCGCACGACGGATCGCCGGCAGCGCGGCGGCGATGTCGACCATCGACATCACCCAGCCGCCGAACACGTCGCCGGAGGGGTTTAGATCGGCCGGCATCGGCATGATGCGCAGTGCCGGTTCGCCGGCAGGCGGCGCCAGCAGGGCGGCGGGACTGGAAGATGCGGCCATTCGGGGGCTCCGTGAAAGGGTCGGGGGAAGGCCTCGATCATGCCAAGAAAGCTCGGCGCGGTGTGGGCGGCCGCGGGCGACGCCCGCCGGAGCTGCTGCGCACTCAGCGCGCGAGGCGCTCGAACAGCTTGACCACCGTATTGGTGTAACGCAGCAGGCGTTCGCCCTCCTCGAGCACCGAACGCACGCGGCCGCTACGATGAGGCTGGCGGATCGCAGGGTCGAGCGAGGCGATGAAGCGCGACCACAGCGCCGAGGTCGCCTCGATCTGCGCGACCAGCTCGGGCAGCTCGCCGGCATTCTCCAGCAACAGGCGCTGGTTGTGCTCGAAGGCCCGGCACGACGCCGCGATCTGCGGCTGCGCCCGGTCGGGGCAGCCCTCGAAGCCTTCGAACAGGAAAAACTTGGCCACGCGCTGCGACAGCATGCGGTTGCGACCGGCGATGTTGACCATGTAGAGACTGCCCGAGGCATTGAATCCGCCGGCCACGGCATTGAGAAAGTCGGCTGCGGTGATGAAGTCCTCGCTCAGTTGCAGCACCTTCGCTGCCGCAGCGGGCACGCGCTCGGCCACGGTCAACGCCGCGCGGTACTCGGCCCACACCCGGCCGACCTCCTCCAGCGCCTCACCGAGCTCCGGGGCGAGGCTGGCCCCCTGCAGCACGGCGAGGCTGCGCTCGAACTCGGCGATCGTCTGGCGCAGCCGGGCCTGCATCTCGACCGGCGCGACCCCATGGCCGATCAGCACCCAGTCGATCGCGTGGCGCTGCGCGAGCAGGCGCAGCCCGCCGCACAGGTTGACCAATTCACCGACCGACATCGCCTCGTCGCGGCGCGCCCCCTTGTTGCGGCGCGCAAAGCTCAACCGCTGCGGCTGCTCGCCGGCTCCGGTGTCAAGCAGGGCGGCGTGCTGGATGTGAACCAGGCGCTTGTCGACCACGATCACGCCCTTGTCGGCGAGCTCGCGCAGACTGCGCGAAAAGGCCTCGGGGGTGATGCCGATGCGCGCGGCAAGCACCTTCTTGGTCGCCGCCAGCTCGACCGTGGTCTCGCCGGCCAGACCCAGGCTGCCGCCCGCGCGCTCGACCAGGTGGTCGAGGATGCGCTGCGCGCTGGTGCGGCTGGAGTGCCGGCCGGCGACGTCGAACTCGACCTCGCACAGGCGCTCAGCCACCGCCTGCAACAGGCGGCGGCTGAGCGCGAGGCTGCGCCCGGCAAGCTCGCGCAGCACGCGGGCGTCGAGCGCGAGCAGTTCGCAGGCGCTCACGGTCTCACAACCGGATTCGTGGCGGGCGGCCCCGAAGAACTCACCGCAGCCGAGCAGCTGCGGGGTATGGACGAGCTCGACGACCTTGCGCGCATCGCCATCGAGTTCGCGAAAACGCAGCACAGTGCCGCTGCACAGCACGAAAACCTCGTCGAAGGGCGCGCCACAGGCGTTGACCAGGGTGCGCGGCCCCATTTCGAGCACGCGCGCGGCGCCCGCAAGCTCGGCGAGCTGCGCCGCCGGCAAGCCGGCGAACAGCGGCACGGCGGCGAGGCGGGCGCGCACGAGGCGAGCCGCGTTCACGGACGCCCCCAGGGGGGTTCAGTCGAGTTCCATCTTGCCGGTCTCGGCAGCGAAAGCAAGGTTCTTCTCCTCATCCGGCCCGTGCACCGCACTGCGGCCCACCATCGAGATCGCCAGGCCGGCGATCGCACCCGGAATCGCAAAGGCGAGGAAGTTCATGTGCAGCTCGAGCCCGGCCGCCAGCAGCGTACCACCAAGCACGGGACCGAGGATCGCGCCCAGGCGGCCGACGCCTGACGCCCAGCCGATACCGGTGGACCGGCTCGCCAGCGGATAGAACTGCGCAACGTAGGCGTAGAGCAGGATCTGCGTCCCGATCGTGCATGCACCGGCGACCGCCACCAACAGATACAGCACGAACATCGAGCTCTTGATGCCAAGCAGGCTGATCGACACCGCGGCGACCACGAACATCAGGGTGATCACGCGGCGCAGGTGGAAACGGTCGGCAACCCAGCCACCGCCGATCGCGCCGAAGATGGCACCGAAGTTGAGCACGAGCAGGAAGCTCAGGCTGGAGCCGAGCGGGTAGCCGGCCTGGTTCATCAGCTTGGGCAGCCAGGAACCGAGCGCATACACCATCAGCAGGCAGCAGAAGAAGGACAGCCAGAACATCAGCGTCGACACCAGGCGTCCCTCGGTGAACAGCGACACCAGCGGCACGCTCTTGCCCTTGCCGGTCGGCATGTGGAAACGGTCGCCCGGCTGCGGCACATAGCTCGGCTCGACGCGACTGAGCATCTTCGCAGCTTCCTCGTTGCGGCCGGCCTGGACCAGGAAGCCGACCGATTCGGGCAGGAACTTCCAGATCAGCGGCAGCAGCAGCAGGGGAATGCCGGCGATCCAGAACACCGGCTGCCAGCCATAGACCGGGATCAGGGTCATGCCGATGAAGGCCGACAGCATGCCGCCCACCGAATAGCCGCTGAACATGATCGCGACCAGGGTGCTGCGGATCCGCTTGGGCGAGTACTCCGTCATCAGCGCGACCACGTTCGGCATCACGCCGCCGATGCCCAGGCCGGCGATGAAGCGACAGATGCCGAATTCCCAGGGGTTGCGGGCATATCCGTTGAGGAAGGTCATGCCGCTGAAGATCAGCACGCAGATCATGATCGTCTTGCGGCGGCCGATCTTGTCGGACAGCGGGCCGAAGAACAGCGCACCGAACATCATGCCGAACAGGGCATAGCTGCCGAGCGCGCCCGCCTCGAGCGGCGAAAGCTGCCACTCGGCCATCAACTTGGGCAGCACGACGCCATAGATGATCAGGTCGTAGCCGTCGAAGATGATGATGAGCGCGCACCACAACAGCACGGTCCAGTGAAAACGGTTGAATCGAGCATCGTCAATCGTCTTGTGCACATCCAGGGTTCTCACGATACGGCTCCGGCTTTGTTTGGAAATCTTGCGTGGGGAGGGCGCTGGCGCCCCGATGGTGTTCTTCGCAGGCCGTTGCGAAGCGCTGCCGGCACGGCCGGTGCGCTGCAGCGCGCGGCGATCGATCGGCTCGATCCGGCACTCGCGCAGGCATGGATCGCTCTGCAAAAGGCCTGCAGGTCGTCAGGTTATGGGGCGATCACCACTATCAATATCCAGCTTGTGCACGATCGATATCCAGTTTCTGCACACCCCGTTTTCACCCCGGGAAATTCGGCTAGTCTGCTTGCAGGCCAATGCCGCGCGGATGCGCTGCGCCTGGCACGGAGTGCCGCAGGACGACGGAGAAGGCGCATTTTTCGTCCGGCGCTTGCGGAAGAATAAAATCTCGAGTATAAAATCTCGAGATTTGCGTATAATCTCGCGCTGCAGCAAACCCCCTGCAGCCGGAAGCACCCGCAGCATTGGCAACAAGCGGCTCGAACCTGCTGGCGAGTCGTATCGAGGAAAGCGGCCGCCGAACCGCGTCTGGCAACCCGACCCACTACCTGAGGACACATCGAGCATGAAAGAGATCAAGAACTTCATCAACGGCGAGTACGTCACCAACGCCAGCGGCAAGACCTACGAGAACCGCAACCCGGTCGACAACTCGCTGATCGGCATGGTGTACGAAGCCGGCAAGCCGGAAGTCGACGCCGCTGTCGCCGCCGCCAAGGCCGCACTCAAGGGCCCCTGGGGCAAGCTCTCGGTGGTCGATCGCTGCAAGATGCTCGACGCCGTGGTCGACGAGATCAACCATCGCTTCGACGACTTCCTGCAGGCCGAGATCGCCGACACCGGCAAGCCGGCCCACCTCGCCTCGCACATCGACATCCCGCGCGGCGCGGCCAACTTCAAGATCTTCACCGACACGATCAAGAACGTGTCGACCGAATCCTTCGAGATGCGCACCCCTGACGGCAAGACCGCACGCAGCTACGGCGTACGCACGCCGCGCGGCGTGATCGCGATCATCTGCCCGTGGAACCTGCCGCTGCTGCTGATGACGTGGAAGGCCGGCCCGGCGCTCGCCTGCGGCAACACCGTGGTGGTCAAGCCCTCCGAGGACACCCCGAGCACCGCCACCCTGCTCGGCGAGGTGATGAACAAGGTCGGCATGCCGAACGGCGTGTACAACGTGGTCAACGGCTTCGGCGTGGATTCGGCCGGCGCCTTCCTGACCGCCCACCCCGACGTCAACGGCATCACCTTCACCGGCGAAACCAAGACCGGCACCGCGATCATGAAGGCCGGCGCCGACGGCATCCGCCCGGTGTCGCTGGAACTCGGCGGCAAGAACGCCGCCGTCGTGTTCGCCGACTGCGACTTCGACAACACCATCGCCACCCTCACCCGCTCGTGCTTCGAGAATGCCGGCCAGGTCTGCCTCGGCACCGAGCGCGTGTATGTCGAGCGTCCGATCTTCGACAAGGTCGTCGCCGCGATGAAGCACACCGCGGAGACCATGAAGCCGGGCCGCCCCTTCGACCACGACACCAAGATCGGCCCGCTGGTGAGCAAGAAGCACCAGGCCAAGGTGCTGGGCATGTACGCCAAGGCCAAGGAAGAAGGCGCCAACATCGTCTTCGGCGGCGGCATCCCCGACATGCCGGACGAGCTCAAGGACGGCTGCTGGGTGCAGCCCACGATCTGGACCGGCCTGCCCGAGACCGCGACCGTAGTCACCGAGGAAATCTTCGGGCCCTGCTGCCACATCCAGCCCTTCGACAACGAAGAGGAAGTGCTGAACATGGTCAACGCCAACCGCTACGGCCTGGCCACCTCGGTGCACACCCAGGACATCAGCCGCGCGATGCGCATGGCCAACGCGATCGAAGTCGGCCTGTGCTGGATCAACAGCTGGTTCCTGCGCGACCTGCGCACCCCGTTCGGCGGCTCCAAGCAGTCGGGCATCGGCCGTGAAGGCGGTGTGCACTCGCTCGAGTTCTACACCGAGCTGCGCAACGTGATGATCAAGTACTGATCACCGGCACATCAACCGAACACATCGCAGAGAACAGGACACATGGACCAGAACAAGATCAATCACTACGGCGACGAGCTGTACACCGCGCTCAAGACCCTCACCGCGGTCGCCCCGCTGACCGACCGCGAAAGCGACATCACCATCGAGGATGCCTACAACATCCAGCTGCGCATGATCCAGCGCCAGCTCGACGACGGCCACACCGTGGTCGGCAAGAAGATCGGCGTGACCAGCAAGGTCGTCATGGACATGCTCAAGGTCAACCAGCCCGATTTCGGCCAGCTGCTGTCGAACATGGTCTACAACGAGGGCGAGCCGATCGTCGCCTCGTCGATGATCGCGCCCAAGGCCGAGGCCGAAGTCGCCTTCATCCTCAAGAACGACCTGATGGGCCCGGGCGTGACCGCGGCCGACGTGCTGCGCGCCACCGACTGCGTGGTGCCCTGCTTCGAGATCGTCGACTCGCGCATCAAGGACTGGAAGATCAAGATCCAGGACACCGTGGCCGACAACGCCTCGTGCGGCGTGCTGGTGCTCGGCGGCGTGCGCAAGAGCCCGCGCCAGCTCGACCTCGCGCTCGCCGGCATGGTGCTCGCCAAGAACGGCGACATCATCAGCACCTCCACCGGCGCCGCCGTGCAGGGCTCGCCGGTCAACGCCATCGCCTGGCTGGCCAACACCCTGGGGCGCCTGGGCATCGGCCTGAAGGCCGGCGAGATCATCCTCTCCGGTTCGCAATCCCCGCTCGTCCCGGTCGTCGCCGGCGACAGCCTCACCTGCAACGTCGGCGGCCTCGGTGGCACGTCGGTCCGCTTCATCTGACAAGGAACTCCCCCATGGCACTCACCCTCGACCAGGCCACCATCGCCAAGCTCGCCGAGCACCTCGAAAACGCCGAGCTGCAGGCCTACGACGTCACCAAGATCACCGACGACTACCCCGACATGGACTGGGATGACGCCTACGCCATCCAGGACGAGATCAAGCGCCGCAAGCTCGCCCGCGGCAACAAGGTCGCCGGCCTCAAGGCAGGCCTGACCTCGCGCGCCAAGATGAAGCAGATGGGCGTCGAGACCCCGGTGTTCGGCTTCATCGCCGACTACATGTCGGTGCCGGACGGCGGCGAAGTCAAGTTCGACGAACTGATCCACCCCAAGGTCGAAGCCGAGATCTGCGTCGTCACCAAGGCGCCGCTGCGCGGCCCCGGCTGCCACATCGGCAACGTCATGGCAGCGATCGACTTCGTGCTGCCGGCGGTCGAAGTGATCGACTCGCGCTATCGCGACTTCAAGTTCGACCTCAAGAGCGTGATCGCCGACAACACCTCGTCGGCCCGCTTCGTGATCGGCGGCAACATGCGCGATCTCGGCGAGCTCGACCTGCCGACGCTCGGCGTGGTGCTCGAGGTCAACGGCGAGGTCAAGTCGATGGCCGCAGGCGCCGCGGTGCTCGGCAACCCGCTGGTCGCGATCGCGATGATGGCCAACGAGCTCGGCAAGCGCGGCCAGGAAATCCCGGCCGGCACCTTCATCATGACCGGCGGCGTCACCGAGGCCATCCCGGTTGCGAAGGGTGACAACGTCAACGTCCGCTTCCAGGAACTCGGCAACGTCTCGTTCCGTTTCGCCTGACCATAACGAAGCCCCCGCGGGGCGGGGCCGCCGCTGCGCCGACCGGCGCGCGACGGCCCCACCGCCGGCGGGCAACCCACCCGCAGAGAGGAGAGGAAGACAGATGTCCTCCAAACAGGATCTCACCCGGCAATTCACCGCGGAAGAAGGCATCATCCACATCGGTGGCATCGAGGCGCTGGTGCGCCTGACGATGGACCAGATCCGCTTCGACCGCCGCCGCGGTCTGAACAACGCCATGTTCGTCTCCGGCTACCGCGGCTCGCCCGTGGGCATGCTGGACGCCAATTTCATCAAGCAGCAGAAGCTGCTGATGCAGCACAACATCCAGTTCGTCGACGGCCTCAACGAGGACCTCGCCGCCACCGCCGTCTGGGGCACCCAGATGCTGCACACGGTGGGCAACCAGAAGTTCGACGGCGTCGTCGGCACCTGGTACGGCAAGGCGCCGGGCGTGGACCGCTCGGGTGACGTGCTCAAGCACGCCAACTACACCGGCACGCTCAAGAACGGCGGCGTGCTCGCCATCTTCGGTGACGACCCGAGCTGCAAGTCGTCCTCGCTGCCGAGCCAGTCGGAAGCCATGTTCTACCACGTCGGCATTCCGTCGCTGTACCCGGCCAACGTGCAGGACATCCTTGACTTCGGCCTCCACGGCTACTACCTGTCGCGCATCTCGGGTCTGTGGGCGGGCCTCAAGATCGTCACCAACGTCGCCGACGGCAGCGGCAGCGCGATCGTGACCCCCGACCGCTTGAAGTTCGTCACCCCGGTGGTCGAGCTCGACGGTCGCCCCTACAGCCCCGAGGTCAACCTCGGCATGAACGTGCGCAAGGATGCGCTCGACATGGAGCGGACGCTGTACTACGCGCGCCAGGAGCTCGCCCGCCTGTATGCGCGCGAAAACGGCCTCAACAAGGTCACGCTGCCCAACGCCGACGCCTGGCTGGGCATCATCACCGCCGGCAAGACCTACCACGACCTGCGCCAGGCCTTCATGGAAATGGGCCTCGACGACGACGCGCTGCGCCGCGCCGGCGTGCGCATCCTCAAGATCGGCATGCTCAACCCGCTGCAGCCGGACGACATCCGCGACTTCGCGCGCGGCCTCGAGGAAATCCTCGTCGTCGAGGAGAAGCGCCCCTTCATCGAGCTGTTCGCCAAGGAGATCCTCTACGGCACCGCCAACGCGCCGCGCATCGTCGGCAAGCGCGACGAGGAAGGCCGCGACCTGCTGCCCTTCCACGGCGAGTTCGAGTCGGACATCATCGCGCGCGCCCTGCACGCCCGCCTGTCGCGCAAGACCCGGCTGGAGTCGGCCGAGGCCTGGATCAAGCGCCTCGACGAGATCCACAGCCGCAACTCGCTGACCTCGCTAACCCGCTCGGCCTGGTACTGCTCGGGCTGTCCGCACAACTCCTCGACCAAGGCCCCCGACGGCAGCATCGTGTCGGCCGGCATCGGCTGCCACACCATGGCGATGTGGATGAACCGCGGCGTGGTGATGGGCACCCACATGGGCGCCGAGGGTGCGCAGTGGATCGGCATGCAGCCCTTCACCAACACCAAGCACATCTTCCAGAACATGGGCGACGGCACCTACGCCCACTCCGGCAGCCTGGCGGTGCGCTACTGTGCGGCGACCAACACCAACATCACCTTCAAGATCCTGGTCAACAGCCACACCTCGATGACCGGCGGCCAGGAAATCATGGGCGCCGAACCGGTGCGCGCGATGGTCGCCGAGCTGATCGCCAACGGCGTCAAGCGCGTCATCGTCACCACCGAGGACCTGTCGCGCTACAACGCGGTGAACCTGTCGGGCGGCACCGAGGTCTGGCACCGCGACCGCCTCATGGAAGCGCAGAAGACGCTCGCCGCGATCGAAGGCACCACCGTGCTGATCCACGACCA